>JBBROR010000092.1:0-10529 GCA_038229175.1 Acetobacterales bacterium
CTTCCATGACCGGGGCAATCTCGGCTGACGAAAGTACTCCGATTTCGGTGATGAAACCCATTCTACGGCGTATCCCCTTGATGGGTGAGCTGTTCGATCAGTGCGCTTTCATAGGATCACATTTACGATCGACTGGGCCCTGATCTGCTCCCAGTCCCACGTGATACCCAGACCAGGCTCAGCCGGCGGGATCGCGTGGCCCGCTTCGATGGCCATGCCAGTGTGGGTGATCCCGTCGAGTTGGGGGATGTATTCGACCCAACGCCCGTTGGGCACCGCTGATGACAGCGATACGTGCAGCTCCATCAGGAAATGCGGGCTGACCGGCAGGTTGAACGCCTCCGCCATATGCGCGACCTTGAGCCAGGGCGTGATGCCGCCGATGCGCGCGACATCGACCTGCACGACCGAGCAGGCGCCTTTCTGCAGGTAGTCGCGGAAATGGCCTAGTCCGTAGATGGATTCACCGACCGCCACCGGCAGCGTGGTCGCGGCGCAGAGCCGGACATGCCCGTCGAGATCATCGGCCGGCAGCGGTTCCTCGAACCAGGCGAGATCGAGCGGTTCGTAAAGCCTTGCGCGGCGGATCGCCTCGTCTACCGCGAAGGCCTGGTTGGCGTCGACCATGATCTCGAAATCGGGGCCTACGGCTTCGCGGACGGCCGAGAGCCGCGCCACATCCTCGTGCGGGCGGCGGCCGACCTTCAGCTTGCAGCCGCCGAAGCCTGCTTGCTTCGCCCGCAGCGCATCCTCGACCAGCGCCGGCGTCTCGATGTGCAGCCAGCCGCCCTCGGTGGTGTAGAGCGGCACCTGCGACTGTGCGCCACCGGCCATACGATGCAGCGGCTGGCCGGCGACGAGGCAGCGCAAATCCCACAGCGCCGTGTCGATCGCGGCCAGAGCGAGCGAGGTAACAGCGCCTATGGAGGTCGCGTGCGTGGCGAACAGCAGATCGCGCCAGATCTGCTCGATCATCGCCGGATCCCGGCCCAGCAGCCTCGGCACCAGATGCCGTTCCAGCAGCGATACCACCGCGTGCCCGCCGGTGCCGATCGTGTAGCTGTAGCCGGTGCCAACCGCTCCGTCCGTGGTGCGTATCCGCACGATCGGTGTCTCCTGCGAGACGAAGGACTGAATGGCGTCGGTGCGCCGCACCTTTGGCTGCAGGTCCACCATCAGGATCTCAACCTGGTCGATCCGGTTCATCGGCGTCTCCTCATGCGCAGCCCATGGCGCGCTGCATGGCGCGGGCAAAATGCACCTCCAGCGCCGCCTCCGCCGCATCGGCGTTTCGGCGGGCGCAGGCGGCCAGGATGTCCAGATGCTCGGTCATGGTGCGGATGACGAGCGGTGCGGACAGGCGAAAGGCGCGGTCGAGCCGGATCAGCCGGTCGAAGCTGTGCGCCTGGCGGTAGGTGGTCTGGATCAGCGGGTTCTGCAGGCAGGCGACCACCTGCATGTGAAACCCGAAATCGATGCGCTCGACGGCCTGTGCGCCGGCGGCCGCTATCTCTTGACCCTGGATGGCTGCGATCACCGCCTCGCTGCATTCTGTCAGTTCCTCGATCAGGCCGATCGGCGCCACTTCGGCGAAGCTGCGGATGGCAGCGCGCTCCAGGATGGTGCGGAGCTGGTAGGTGTTGCGGATCATGCCGAAATCCGGCTTGGCGAGGGCTATGCCAGAGCGGTTGTGGATGGTGAGCAGCCCTTCGGTTTGCAGCACGCGCAAGGCGTCGCGCAGCGGGGCCAGCGGCACGTCGAGGATGCGTACCAGATCGGCCTGCGACAGCGTGGCGCCTGGGGTGATCCTGCGGTCGAACAGCGCGTCGATAAAGCGCGCGTAGGCCAGGTTGCTGAGGCTGCGTGGACCGGTCTCGGTCTCACGCAGCAGGGCGTAGGGGGCGGACAGCGCCTCCAACACGTCACTTGCCGTCACTGCCGCGCGTGATCTATCATTCATCGTAATTGATATATCAGAGTCCCGGACAAGGGGCCAAGCCGATGACAGCGTCGGCAAGGAGAAAACATGCGGGTCGACGGCTTTCGTCTCACGCGCTTCCAGTTCCGGCGGGACCGGGTGATCGGCGACAGCCAGGTGCGCTTCGCCTTTGCCCATATCGCAGCGCTGGAGCTCATCGCCGATGACGGCACGGTGGGTCTCGGGTTTCTCAGCAGTCTGGCGCATGTTCTGCCGTCGCTGGCCGAGATCGAGCGGCTGTTTCGTCTGGAGGCGTGGGAGGGCATCGAGGGGACGGCGCCGGCCGGCGTCATTCACCGTCTCGTCCGACCGCGCGGCGGCAACTGGCGGGGCATGAGCCTGAATTTCGGCGAGGCCATCAATCAGGCGATGTGGGACCTGGCGGCGAAACAGGCGGGCCTGCCGCTGTATCGCATGCTCGGCGGGAGCGATCCGCGCGTGCGCGCCTATGCCAGCGGGCTCGACTACCATCTGACGGACGCGGACTATACGCACCTGTTCGGACAGGCGGCGGCGCTTGCGTTTTCCGCCTTCAAGATCAAGGTCGGCCACCCCGATGTTGCCTGGGACATCAACCGGCTTGAACTGCTGCGTGCAGCGGTCGGGCGCACCGCCACCATCATGGTCGACAGCAACGAGGCATGGACGCCAAAGGAGGCGATCCGCCGGTTGGGCCTCTACCAACGCGCCGGTTTTGACATCTTCTGGGCCGAGGACCCGATCCTGCGCGACGATTTCCAGGGCCTGCGCGAGATCCGCGCGGCGTGCCCGCTGGTGCAGGTGAATTCCGGCGAATACCTGGACCTGCACGGCAAACGGCTGCTGCTGGAGGCGCGTGGGGCGGATATTCTCAACGTTCATGGCCACATCTCTGACGTGATGCGCGCCGGCTGGCTGGCGGGCGATCACGGCGTGGAGGTCAGCCTGGGCAACACCATGCTTGAACTGGGCGTTCACATGGCCGCCGCGATCCCGGAGGCGCGCTGGATCGAGTATTCGTTCCAGAATATCATGCATCTTGTCGAACAGCCGATCGTGTTCGACCAAGGCTTCGCGATCGCCCCGGACCGCCCCGGCCACGGACTGACACTCAGCGCCGCGGCCCGCGCCACGGCCGTCCCTGATGTGCTCGACCCCGACACGCTGCCGCCCGCACCGAACAGCACGCCGATCACGCTCTGAAACCTCCCCCCTCTGAACGTATCCCATCTGAACGTATTACGGAGACCACCATGCGCCGCCGCACCGCCTTAGGCCTGCTCGCCGCCCCCTTGATCGTCCGCCCTGCCACAGCCCAGGCAGCCAGCGTCACCTACTGGCACCACTTCACCTCCACCACCGAGTTCCAGGGTTTGGAGAAGGTGATGGCGCTGTTCGCCAAGAAATATCCGGCCATCAAGGTGGTGCAGGAGAACATCCCCAACCCCGAATACATGGCCAAGATGACAGCCGCCACGATGGCCAACGCAAAGCCCGACGTTGCGATGGTGACCGCCGATCGCGTGTCCGATCTCGTTGCCATGGGCGCGCTCACCGATCTCACGCAGCGGGTGAAATCCTGGCCTCGATACGGGGAATATCCGGCACAGGCCTGGTCCGGCTGCACTGTTGGCGGCAAGATCTATGGCGTGCCGGCCTTCACCTTCGTCGATTGGATGTATTATCGGAAGGACTGGTTCGACGAGGCCGGCCTGAAGGCGCCCACGACGATGGCCGACTTCGCCGCAGCCGCAGTGAAGCTGACAGATCCCACGAAGAATCGCTACGGCTTTGGCCTGCGCGGCGGGCCTGGCGGCTACAAGTTCGTTATCGATCTGTTCGAGGCCTGGGGCTCGCCGATCGTGGTGGGCGGGAAGGCGGCCATCGACCGCACCAAGGCGATCGAAGCACTTCGTTTCTATACCGAGTTGCTGACGAAGCAGAAGGCGGTGCCGGCAAGTGCTGCCGGTGATGGCTTCCGCCAGATCATGGATGGGTTCAAGACCGGCCAGACTGCAATGGTATGGCATCATACCGGGTCGTTCACCGAGATCGCCGCCGCCCTGAAGGCGGGCACCTGGGCGACCTGCCCGATCCCAGCAGGCCCTGCCGCCCGCGTCGCGCGTATGTCATACCAGTTCAACGGCATCGCCAGTCCCGCGCAGGCCGACGCGTCGTGGAACTGGCTGGGGTTTTGGGGTGAGCCTGACGCTGGCATCGCCTTCCTTGAGGAGACCGGCTATTTCCCCTCGAACCCGACCGTGGCCGCCGATCCGCGCATCACCGGCAATCCGCTGTATGCGGCTGCGATCGAGACCACGAAGTTCGGCCGCCTGCCGCAGGGCTTCACGGGGGTCGCGGGCTGGTCGGACAACGTGGTGCAGCCGGAGTTCCAGAAGGCGCTGACCGGGCGTTCAACCCCTGCCCAGGCTGTGGACGCCATGATCGCAGGGCTTGAGGCAGCACTGTGATGGCACTCTCCGCCGAGGATGTCGTGCGCTATCAGGCCGACGGGATCCTTTTCCCTCACCCTGTCCTGTCGAACGGCGAGCAGGACGCGATGCGCCAAGTGATGGCCGATCTTGACCGGCTGCCGGTGGAGACCCGCGCCGCGGTGCTGCGGCACAAGACGCATCTGGTGTCCCGGCGGCTCGCCGATCTCTGTGCCCATCCGGCCATTTTGGACCGGGTGGAATCGCTGATCGGGTCCAACATCCTGGTCTGGGGGGCGAATTTCTTCCTCAAGGAGGCGCATTCGCCCGCCTATGTCGGCTGGCATCAGGATGCCACCTATTGGGGGCTGGAGCCGGCCGACATCGTCACCGCCTGGGTGGCGCTGTCGCCGAGCACCGTTGAAAGCGGCTGCATGCGCGTCGTGCCGGGCTCGCATCTGTGGCCGATCGTGGAACATGTCGAGACGTTTGCCGCCGAAAATATGCTCTCGCGCGGCCAGGAGATCGCCGTCGAGGTGGACCCGGCACGCGTGCGGAACGTGCCGTTGAAGCCCGGCGAGATGTCGCTGCACCACGTCAAGATCGCGCATAATTCAGAGCCGAACCGGGCCGATCACCGGCGTATTGGCTTTGCCATCCGCTATGTCGGCGCCCACGTGAAGCCGGCGGGTCCGGATGTGGCGATGCTGGTGCGTGGCACCGACAGCTGGGGTCATTTTGGCCCCGAGGCGGGAGCCTCGGGCGAGTTCCTGCAAGCCGATATCGCCCGCCACACGAATTCCGTCGCAGCCTCGCGCATCGCACCTGCCCGCATTGCACCTGGCCGGACCGTGTGAACATGGTGATCACCGATATCCGATGCTATCTCGTCGAGCGTCCCGATCCGCCGCATCCGTTCCGTTGGCGCGCAGGGCTGGCCGGTTCGGGGGACGGCACACCTTCGGGAAAGACTCCGCTGGCCGCGATCTTTCGGATGGACACCGATGCCGGTGTCACCGGCGCCTATGAGATCGAGGCCGGGCAGCGCCATGCCTGGGCCGCGTTGAGCCTCACCGAGCGGCGGCTCAAGACCCTGATCGGCGAGGACCCACGCTGCACCGAGCGTTTGTGGAAGCTGATCTGGGAAATAGACCGGGTCGAGGAGATGTCGATGACGCATCTGGGCCTTGTCGATATCCTGGCCTGGGATGTGAAGTCGAAGCTGGCGGGCATGCCGCTATGGCAGATGCTGGGGGGCTGGAACCCTGATGTGCGCGTGTATGCCTCGACCGTGACGTGGAACACGATGGCGGAGTACGAACGCCACATCAAACATTGCATCGATGTCGGGTTCACCGCGTTCAAGCTGCACGCCTGGGGTGACGCGAAGGAGGACGCGGCCCTGTCGCGAAACCTGCGCAAGTGGACCGGACCGGACGCGGAACTGATGTTCGACGGTTCGGCCGGCTGGGACTACGTGACGTCAATGAAGTTCGGCCGCGTGCTCGAAGGCGATAACTTCCTGTGGTACGAAGAGCCGATGCGTGAGTTCGAACTCGGCAGCTATCGTAAATTGTGTGACGCGCTCGACATCCCCGTGCTGGCTGCGGAGACCTCGGACGGCTGCCATTGGAACATGGCGACATGGATCCAGATGGGCGCGCTCGACATGACGCGCACCAATTGCAACATGAAGGGTGGCTTCACCGGCGCGCTGAAGATCGCGCATCTGTCTGAAAGCCACGGCATGCGGTGCCAGGTGCACGGCATGGGGCGGGCCAACGCGCAGCTTTGTGCCGCCATGCCCAACAACGATTTCTATGAGCAACTGGTGATCGACACCGTGCAGATCGATCAGCTCGCCCACAACGGGCCGCTCTCCGTCGTGGGCGGTATGATGCGGGTTTCGGACATGCCCGGTCTTGGCTTTGACTATGACTGGGACGCGATCGAGCGGACCGCGGTCGCACAGGCTTGAGGATGGGGCTGGGCACGTTGTCGGAACGGCGCGGCTGGGTCTGGTTCCTGCTGGTGCCGAGCCTTTTGCTGATTGCCGCCGTGGTGCTGTATCCGACCTTGTGGGGCATGAGCCTGTCGTTTCGTGAAATGCGCCTGAACCGGCCCGATCTCGGCACCGGGTTCGTGGGGTTGAAGCATTATATGGCGCTGTGGAACGATCCAGTGTTCTGGCTGTCGTTGCGCAACACGCTCGTCTGGGTCGTGGGGGCCACCATCGGCGAGTTCCTGCTCGGCTTGGCCACGGCGCTGCTGCTCAATCGCGGCCTGCCGGGGTTTCGCGCGGCCTCGGTGCTGATCCTGCTGCCGTGGTTCCTGCCCAACGTGGTGGCGGGCCATATCTGGGCGCTGATGCTTGATCCCAGGCTCGGCGTGATCAACGACATTCTGGTTCGGATCGGGGTGCTCGACAGCTATTTCGCCTGGTTCGCCGATCCCGACACGGCGCTCGGGGCGGCCATGGTGGTTGAGATCTGGCACGGGTTTCCCTTTTTCGCGCTGCTGCTGCTGGCCGGGCTGAAGGCGGTTCCGAACGAGCTTTACGAATCGGCCGAGATCGATGGCGCGGGGCCCTTCGCACGGTTCCGCCATGTGATTCTGCCGCAGCTGCAGATGATCATCGTGGCCTCGGTGGTGCTGCGGGTGATCAGCCTGGTGAACGCGCCCGACATCATCCTCATCCTCACCGGCGGCGGGCCTGGACGGGCGTCGCAGGTGTTGTCGCTGTATGCGTTCCTCAAGGTCAGCAAGGAATTCAATTTTGGCTACGGATCGGCGTTGGCGATGGTGCTGTTCGTGGGGCTGATGGGGTTTTCGTATCTGTATGTCCGCCTGTCCAACGTGCTGCGGCAATGATGGGGGCGAAGCGGCGCCGGTTGATCGGCAACATCCTGGCCTATGCTGCCATGTTTTTGATCGTGGCACTGTCGGTGCTGCCGGTGGTGTGGACGTTCCTGATCTCGATCAAGCCCGATGAGGAAGTGATTACAGCCACGCTTACCTATTTGCCGAAGCGGCCGGTCTGGGACAATTACGTCTCGATCTGGACCCGCTCGGGCTTCCCGCAGCTGATCCTCAACTCCGCCGTGACGACGGCGGTGACAGTGGCGATCTGCACCACCACGGGAACGCTCGCGGCCTATGCGGTCGCGCGGACCCGTTTCGCCGGGCGCCAGAAGGTGCTGTTGCTGTATCTTGCGGTGCGGATGTTCCCAGCAGTTATGATCGTCATCCCGCTGTTCATCGTTTTGCGCAACGTGGGCCTGCTCGACAGCCGGTTAGGCCTGGCGCTGGCCTACACCTCGTTTCTGCTGCCAGTGTTCATCTGGATGATGAAGGGGTTCTTCGACGCCATTCCGCCTGAGCTCGAAGAGGCCGCGCGTATCGACGGGGCATCGCGCCTGACCGCCATGCTGCGTGTGATCCTGCCGCTGGTGCTGGGCGGGCTGGTGGCGACATCGGTGTTCGTGGCGATCGGCGCATGGAACGAATATCTGTTCGCACTGATGCTGACCTCGTCGAGTGGTTCGCGCACCTGGCCGGTCGGGCTGCAGTTGATGGTGGGGGAGTTTCAGCTCCCCTGGGGGGCGCTCGCGGCGGGCGGGATGATCTCGATCGCACCGGTCGTCATCCTCTTTGCCATCGTGCAGCGGGCGCTGGTGCGCGGCCTCACCGCGGGCGCAGTGAAGGGCTGAGGCGTCGTCGTTGCGACAAGGCGATGCTGACCCGTCAGGCAAGGCAGGGGTTGGCATCGCCGCCGCAAGGCTGTAACCGGCCAACGCCGTGCAGCCGGGCGCACGACGAAAAGCGAAGTGGCTTCGCCGTGCCGGGAGAAGTGCCACCGCGGTCATGCCTCGTCCCGGTCACGCAACAGCACAAGCTGACGAGGTTGACCGCCAGCACCATCGCCAGCAGCAGGATCGCCAACGCCGCCGCGTATCCGACCCGGAACGACACGAAGGCGCTGTTGTAGATCCAGTAGACCATGCTGATCGTGCCGTTCTGCGGACCGCCGCGGGTGATCACGTAGAAGGGATCGAAGACCAGCAGGGATCCGGTCACGCTGAGCACGAGTGCCAGCTTCAGGCTGCGGCGCATCATCGGCAGGGTGATGTGGCGGAAATTCTGCCAAGCACTGGCGCCGTCAATACGCGCCGCCTCATGCAGCTCGTGCGGAATGGCCTGGAGCCCGACCAGAAGCAGGATCATCGTGGATCCTGCCGTTTTCCACACCACCATGCTCGATGCCGCGGTGGCCGCAGCCGCGGTTGTGTCGAGATAAGTCACGGGGCCTTGAACGAGGCCGAGCCCGTTGAGGATCGTGGTGAACACGCCGACATCGCCGTTCAGCATCCAGGCCCACAGCACGCTCGCCGTGATTACTCCGATCGAGGTCGGCAGAAACCAGACCGTGCGGAACAGCCCGACGAACCGTCGTTCCGCATTGGCCAGCAACGCGAGCCCGAATGCCACGATGAACAGTACAGGCGTGATCCTGCCGCATAGGCCAGGGTGAGGCGGACGGCGGCGCGGAACACTTCATCGTCCCACGCCGCCACGTAGTTTTGCCAGCCGATCCATCGTGGGCGTCCGATCAAAGGCCAGTTATGCGCGGAAATCCATGCCACCAACGCAAGGGGCCACAGAAAGAAGACACCGGTCAGCGCCAGCGCCGGGGCGACGAACAGCCATCCAAGCAAGCCCTGGCGACGCCTCATGTCAGTTGCCGGTATCGATGATCTGCTGGAACCGCTTTTGCGCCTCCTGCACCGCGCCCGGCACGTCGCCATCGAAGACCGCACGCTGCAGCATCCGAAGGAACGGCCCCTGTGGACTGTTCAGCAAGTCATTGTAGACGAAGCTGTATGGCGTACGACCCTTTGCCTTCGCCTCGGATGCCACGAGATAGACCGGGTTGCGCTCGCTGAACTCGTTCTTGGCCATGTCGGTGCGCACCGGTAGCGCGTTGTTTCGCGCGAGAATGCCAATCTGTACCTCCGGCGAGAACGTCCATTGGATGAAATCCCATGCTATGCGCGGCTGTTTGCCGCCGCGGGGGATGGCGATCGCATCGCCGCCGGCGAAGGATGACCACTGGCCAACGGCCTCGCCGGGGATGAACGTTGCGCCGATCTCCATGCCAGGCGACAGGCAACGCAGGCCGGTGACGGTGAAGGCGCCTCCCGCCCATATGCCGATCTTGCCGCTGGCGGGTGTGGCGATGATGTTCTCGGCCCCGTCGTTGCGCGACGATGGCGGGATCGCCTTCGCCGCCCACAGCGCGTGCAGGTGCGCCAGAGCGCCAGAGACCGCGGGAGACGTGAGCGTCGCCTTCGTCCCGTCCGCGCTCATGATGTCTCCGCCCGCCGCCCAGATCAGCGGCAGAAAGCTGAACACATTGTTGCCGGCTGTATTTCCCAGAAAGTAGTCGCCATAGATGCCGCTGCCGAGTGCGGTGATCCTTTCGGCCGCACTGCGCACCTTCGCCCAGTTGCGCGGTGGCACTTCCGGGTCCAGGCCGGCCCGCCGGAACAAAGCCTTATCGGTGATCAGAAACGACGCCTCGGCGCTATAGGGCATGGCATACAGCTTCGGCTCGAAGGTCGAAAGCTGCAGGTGTGACTTGCTGAGCGTATCGAAGAACGGCAACGCCTTGGCCTTGACGGTAACGTCCGTGAGCTGTTCGCCGCGCGCGAAGGTGGGCACGTAAATAAGGTCGATCGACATCAGGTCTGGCGGGGCGCCGCCGGCGATGGCGTAATCCACCCCGCAACCGGGGCGGATTCGATGAAAACCTTCTGCCGTGCGTTCGTTGCCGATGAAAGGTACATTCGATACCTACAGCTAAGGCGGTGTAGCATGCTCACAGCAAACCTCCGTAAACTTTCTTCCAATTTCAAACAAATGATATAAACAATTTAACTATATTTGCTCATTTTGATTACGGATCGTTAGGAGCGCGTGAGATGTTTGAGCTTGGTTCCCGTCCAAACTACCTTGGCGAAGCGATTGCGAACAACGTCGCCGCTAAGAACTATGCGCGAAACGCCGCCGTCATTCCGGCGAGCCGCCGTGCTGATTAAGTGTTCGCTGGGCAATTGAAGTGAGAACAAAGATGGGGCCCA
>JBBROR010000093.1:0-10501 GCA_038229175.1 Acetobacterales bacterium
GCGCGACACACTCGGCGTGGACGAAGCCGGTCGTACCGCCTGGGTCAAGCATTGGTTCAGCGAGGGGCTGCGCATCGGCGAAGCGCGGCTCGCCGGCGATCCCCAGACGGGGCGCTTCTCCCATGGCGACGCGCCCACGATCGCCGATCTCTGCCTCATCAGCCAGGTGATGGGCGCCCGCGGATTCAAAGTGGATTTCGAGCCTTACCCGACCATCAACCGCATCGTTGATGCATGCCTGGAGATCGATGCGTTCAAGCGCGCGCTGCCGTTGAAGCAGCCGGGCGCGCCTGGTGCGCATTGAGACGGTGGGCTGCGTCCACCGATTTACTCTGCCGCCTGCGAAACCGCAGGCAGTGTCAGCAACTCCGTCGCATACGCCTCATCCATACGCGGCTTCAGATCGTACTTCGCCAACGCCTCGGCGAACAGGCGGCGCACCAACGGACTTTCATCGGCATAGTCGATCTGGTCGCCGCCGATACGCCGGCTGATCCAGGCCTTTGGCACGCCCTGCGCGTTGCGGATGGACACCACCTCATGCTTGAACGCCAGGTAGCGCGACGGCGTGGTGCCGGTGTTGAAGTGCTGGTGGAACCACAGGTTCGGCGGCACGATCATACAGCCTTCCTGCCATTCGTAGCGCCTCGGCTCCTCCCCCTCTGGCCACATCAGCGAATAGCCTTCGCCGGACATGATGATCACATGGGCACCCGGCCCATGGCAGTGCGCCTTCTTGTAGGTGCCGATCGGGAACTGCGAGATATGGCTGTTCATCGAGCCGTTGGCCATGTTGAAGCGGATATGCCCGCCACCGGCGCCACGCTCCTTGGCCGAGATCAACGGCAGGTTGATGCTGTCGGACACAAAGTTCGTCACCAGCTTCAGCCCGTCCATTTCGGATTTGTTGGCGAAGTAGTCAGGCTCGCCGTTGAAACGGTTCTTGAAGTCGAAGGCTGTGTTGAAGACGAACTCCGGCTCTTCATACAGGTTGATCACCGGCGGCGCGTTGGTGACGGCCACGAAACGCGCCGGATTGATGCCCGAGCCGTTAAAATGCTGGTGCCAGCAGTTCAACGGAATGGCAAACATCGAGCCCTTGCCCCATTCGAAGCTCATCTTATGGCCGGCATCGTTCCACACCGTGGTCGAGCCGCGGCCACTGAGGATGTAGATCATCTCCTCGAACAACTGCCGCTGCGGCGCCACCTTGTCACCAGGTGCGATCTCCAGCACGTAGCAGTCGTTAGACGTGCGAGACGCCTCGTGGTTGATATACACGCCCATGCCACCGCGCCGCGCCCAGGGCTTCAGTTCCGTGGTGTGCAGATTGGGGATATAGTGCGCGGCGATAATATCCAGCCCTTCCGCACGCACCCAACGCGTATAGGAACTGTCCTTCTCGGTGGCGAACTTCTTCGCCAGATCGTCCGAGACGATTGCATCTTTCGCCATTGGCTCAGGCTCCCGCTTTTTTGTGTGCGTGGTCGTGGTCATGGTCGTGACCGTGGTCATGGGTATGCGGATGGTCGTGATGATGATGCTTGTGTGTTGTCGTGACCGCCGGCGCATGTGGGTCCTGGCTGAACACCAGGGACTTCACCGTGACCGGGACTGTGCCCGACGGCAGCCGTATACGGCCCAGGTCGATATAGTCGAAATCCCAGAGAACGATGCCGTCGATCACCAGAAGTTCGGAGGCGAGAGCGAAATCTTCGCGCAGTATGCCGCCAAGGGTGCGGGCGAGATCCCCATCGAGGATCACATAGATCGGCCGCCCAGAAGCCACCGTGTTCGGCAGTGCGGCCAGCAGCCCCCGCGCCAGGCCAGCAACACGGCTGTATTCCGGCAGCCCGCTCCAATGCAGCGCGATCGCAACGTCGCTATCGCCTTCCACAAGATCGAACGACGCAAAATGGCGCGCCACGCTGGCGGCGAAGGCATCGGAATCAATCACATCGCCGCACTCGAAGTCTGGCGATAGAACCTGAAGGTTCTTGCGCGGCAGCAAGGCCGCGGCATTCGAGATAAAGATCGTATTGCCGCTGAGCTGGATCGAATATTCCGACGCGCCCAGGGCGGTGGCGCGGATGCAGGCCTGCGCAGGCAACACTGTCCATGGCAGGGCACCGTCGTCGATCCGTTTGCGCAAGGCGTGGCCGAGCAGCTTGCCCATGTCGCCGAAATCACGATCCTCACGACCATAGATGTATTCGGCCACACCACCCGAAAACATGACGCCATCGATCGGCCCGCGATCCCCCAGAAGCTCCGTCAGGAAAAGCGTGCGGACGTCTTCATTCGGCTCCACGTCGCGCACCGCGCGCACAACGGCATCGGCCATCCAGTTCGCCGTGCGTTCCATGCCGCGCCGGCTGATCGTGTCGCCAAGATGCCAGTGATAGCCGGCCTCGTGCGCCAGATGCGCACCGGCGGGATCAAGCCGCGTTATCACGCCGGCCTCATCCACCACCATCAATCGCCCACCAACGTGCAACGCCGCGGTCGCCACCACGCGACCGGCTTCGATCAGCCCGAGCTTGGTGGTGCCGCCGCCAATATCGATGTTCAGCACCCGGCCGCCGCCGGCACTGGAAACACCTGCAGCCCCCGACCCATATGCCGCCAGCATCGCTTCCATATGATGCCCAGCCGCGGCACAGACGAAATCGCCACCCTTGTCCGCGAGAATACCCGCGATCGCCGCCGCATTCTCGCGCCGCAGGGCCTCGCCGGTGAGAATGACGGCACCAGTATCGACGTCGTCAGGCGTCAGCCCAGCCGCCGCATAGGCCCGGTCGATGATGTCACCCAGCACGCTTTCATCGATGCGCTGCTGGTTCACATACGGCGTCAGCGCCACCGGGCTTTCAAACAGCGTCTTGCGCGAGACCACGAAATACCGGCTGGACATATCCTCGCCCAGGCGGCGCAGATTGATGCGGCTGAAGATCACCTGCGTGCCGGACGAGCCGATATCGATGCCGACGCTGACCAGCGATACATGATCGGCGATCCAAAGCGGATTGTCCTCGATCGGGCCATCATCTTCGAAATGGTCGTGGTCGTGGTCGTAAGCGAGGCCGGGCACATGCAGATGATTGAGATCCTGGCCGAGCGCGTGGTCCACCACCACGTGGGCTTTGTCACTCATGCCCGCAGCGCCATCAGCATATCCTCGACATAGTCGGGACCATTGGCCACCACGATCATGGTGGCGAACGGCCGAAGCTGCGCCAGCGTGCGCGCCACCAGGTCAGAAGCGGTGTCTGCCTCGGCAATCACCAGCGCCGTCACCGGCACGCCCCGCATCCGGCACGCCTCACCGAGCAAAGTCGCCGCCTCGGCATTTTCGCCGGCCTGCGCCACCATCACCAGCATGTCGGACCGTTCGGCATCGTCGAGCAACGCCTGGGCGTGGGACTGCAACGATGCGATCCAGTCCGGCCCAGCCAATTCCGGCAACGCCACCAACCGCCGGCGCCCGGGCGCCGCCGCCACCGCATGCGCCACCCACGCAGCGCTTCTGGCATCGAGCGCGATCAGGCTGGCGGTACGCCCGCGCGAATTCGGGTAGGGCGCGCGAAACCGAGCCTCCTGCGCCGAAGTCGCCCGGGCCGACTCACTCTGCCCCGATATGCTGCTCAAACCGAGGCCTGCGCCACGCCGGGCCGCGCCTTCAAGGCCTCGGCCGCCGAATCCTTGAACGCCTCATGCGGCGGCAGAACCATCGCCACCGAGCGGATCTTCTGATGCTCCGGCTCAAGCCCCGGCGGACGTGTGCCGTTCTCCGCCAGCACCTTTGCCGCGCGCAGCAGCCGCAGCCGGGCCATGATGATGCCGTTATCGGTGGACACCAGGTTCTCCCGCGTGCGGTCCACGATCGGCCCCATGCTCTCCTGCAGCGAGGCGTCCTGCATGGCGATCCCGGCCACGCCACTATAGGTGGTCTTGGCGCGCTGGGCCTCGCGGTCCATCAGATAATCGTTGTCCTTGTTCGCCGCCGGGCGATAGGTGCCGGGCACGTAGGTGACATGGATACCGTGGCCTTCCTGCATCGCCTTCACCTCATAGGCGTGCAGCGGCCGCACCGGGTGATAGTCGAAGCTCCAGGCCCAACAATTCTCGTCGTCGATCGGCACCCAGAAATGGCCGTGCATCGGATGGTCGCCGCGCGGCGGTACCATGGTGAAACACGGCATCACCCAGGGCGTCACGCGCCAGTAGTAACGCCCCTCCTCGGCGTTGCGCCGCACGCCGATCAAAAGCCCGCCGTCATTCTCGACAACTTCAAAAACCGGCTTCGAATCGTTGAGGTTGTATTGGTTGCCCTTGGCGCCCTTGAACAGCGGGTCGGTGTTGAGATTGCCGCTGTGCAGGAACGAGACATGGCTGCTGTCGATGCCGCCCTCCAACGCCTGCAGCCAGTTGCTTTCCTGCAAACGCTTGGTGGTGAAGCTCTGGTCGGCGGGAACGGTGGCGAATTCCCATTCCGGCTCTGGCGGCTGCACCTCGGGCGGGCCCATATAGGTCCAGAACACGCCACCCTTCTCGATCAGCGGATAGTTCTTCAGCTTGATCTTGTCGCACATGCCAGACTCGGCTGGCTCGGACGGGATTTCCTGGCATGAGCCGTCCACGCGGTATTTCCAGCCGTGATAGGGGCAGCGCAAGCCACCTTCCTCGTTGCGGCCGAACCACAGCGACACGCCGCGATGGGCGCAGAATTCGTCAATCAGGCCCAGCCGCCCCTCGCTGTCGCGCACCGCCAGCAGGCGCTCGGACAGCAGCTTGACACGTACCGGCGGGCAACCGTCAGACGGCAGTTCCTCGGCCAGCAACGCCGGCATCCAATAACAACGGAACAGGTTCCCCATCTGGGTTCCTGGCCCGGTCTGCGTGACGATATCGTTCTGTTCGCGGCGTAACATGGCAGCTCTCCGGCCGAGATGCCGTCCCGTACTGCACCGCTTGCCCCCTGCCGGATACAGCAAGATTGTTCACCAAGCGCACATTAAGACGTTCCTGCGCACAAATTCGGGCGCTTCCCAGGCCCTGTCAAGGTTCGCCTAGATTTTGAACGCTTCCAGCGTGGACGGATGAAACAGCTCCTCAACTCCCACCCGGCGCCTGGACAGCCCCTGGTGGTGATGAAAGCCCAGGAACGCTTCCAACGTCGCCTTGTTGGCGGCATAGCCATAGGGCCAGAAATCGCGGCCCATCAGCTGGCGCGTGCGACGCAGGTTCTCTTCCACGAACGGCATCGTCACCTTGGTGGCGGAGGTATCAGCCAACCTGGCCAACGCCACCTTCTTGGATTTCTCGAACGCCTTCAACAGCGCGGCCGGCAGCCAGGGATGCTGCTCCACCAACGTGCGACGCACGCCCAGGATGTGCATGATCGGAAACAGCCCGGTGCGCCTGAACCAGTCCGCCGCCACCGCCGCCGGATCGGGGAACAGCCAATCCACCTTGGGGTCGCCTGCTTCGAAACACGCCGGCGCGCGCGGGCCGATCAGCCCATCGATCTCGCCGGCCTCCAACATGCCGTTCAGCGTTTTACCGGCCGGCGCGTTTTCCAGCTTCAGATCAGGCCCCAGATCCAGCGTGATCTTTTCCTCACGCCCCGGCGTGTCCATGCCGCCACGCACCCAGGTGATGTCAGCCGGCTTCACACCGTAGTCGTTCTCCAGAATGGCACGCGCCCACACATTGGCGGTGAGCTGGTATTCCGGCGTGCCGATGCGGCGCCCCTTCAGATCCGCCGGGGTTTCAATGCCGCAGCCGGTGCGCCGGTAGATGGACGTGTGGCGGAACGCGCGCGAGGGGAACACAGGCACACCCACATAAGGGCAATCCTTCGCCGCGGTCTTGACCGTGAAGCTGCTGAGCGACAGCTCCGTCACGTCGAATTCCTGGTGGCGGAAGCCGCGGAAGAACATCTCCTCCGGCTCCAGGGACATGAACACCGGATCGCAGCCATCGATCTGCACCTCCCCGGTTTTCAGCGCGCGCATGCGGTCGTAGTCGCCAACCGCGATTGAAATTGCAAGCCGAGCCATGCGGGCGCCTCCAGGTTTCGTCCGCAATGCGAACAGTTGATGAAATTTTCATGCAACTCATCCGCGCACCCGGTCCCTGTCAAGGCAACAGAGTCAGCCGATCAACAAGGGCCGAATGTCGGCCGCGGTGGCGCGCAGCACGGGCAAAAACCGTGCAAGCAAAGCATCGGCCCCGGTTCGGCTGGCCTGTGTGCTCACGTTCAGCGCCGCCACCACACGGCCGGAGCCGTTGCGCAGCGGCACTGCCAGGGACCGCAGATCCACCTCCAATTCCTGGTCCACCATGCAGAACCCATCCCGCGCCGTCTGCGTCAACGACTCGCGCAACGCCGCTTCCGTGGTGAGGGTGTATGGCGTGAACGCTTCCAGAACGGCGGTGCGGAAGAACTGCGACAGCTCCTTCGGGGGCAGCGACGCCAGCAGCACGCGCCCCATGGATGTGCAATGCGCCGGCAGATGCGCGCCGACATCGCGGTGCAGCGAGGCGATGCGCTTACGGTTGGACCGTGCCACATAGATCACCTCCGCCCCATGCAGAATGGAGACGGAGCAGCTTTCGCCCACCGCCTCGCTGATCCGCTCCAGAAACGGCTGCGCCACGCGCGGCAGCACGCTGGAGCGAAGATAGGCCTGTGCCAAAGTCAGCACCTGCGGGGACAGCGAGAAAAACCGGCCTGCCACATCCACGTAGCCGAGCGCCTGAAGGGTCAGCAGGCAGCGCCGCACCGTGGCCCGCGGCAAGTCGGCCACCCGCGCCACATCAGACAACGTCATCTGCTGGTTCTGCCCGCTGAAGGCCCGAATGACAGTCAGGCCCCGCGCCAGCGCCGTGACGTAGTTGCGGCTATCGGCCGGATCTTGGGGCATCTCGTCGGGCGGCAAAACCGCGTCGGCACCGTTCACGGGAGACTCCACGTTCGCACTGCGAACATAGGTAGACCGCGATCCCGCCCCCGGCAAGTCGCGTTGACATCGCAGGATCGGCCCGGCAAGAATCGGTTATGCGCAAAAGTGTGCACCCAACGAACGCATCAACGAACGCATCAACGAACGCATCAATGAACGCATCAACGAACGCATCAACGAACATGCGAACGAACGCGCCGACAGCGCCCAGGAGCAGCCATGACTGATCAGCCTTCCGTGTCCCGGCTTGTCGCCTTGTGCGACGCCGCCGAGGTCACCGAAGACACACCGGCGCAGGTGGACCACGACGGTGAAATCTATGCCGTGTTCACCCATGACGGCGCCTATTACGTCACCCAGGATCTCTGCACGCACGGGCCGGGCAATTTGTCCGAAGGCTTCGTGGAAGGGTGCGAGGTGGAATGCCCGTTCCACCAGGGCAAGTTCAACTTCATCACCGGCGAACCGACATCCCCGCCCTGCACCGACGCGCTGCGGACCTGGAACGTGACGGTGCTGGACGGCAAGATCTGCATCGACCCCCAAGCCTGACCACAGGAGGCCACGTGCCATGACCCTTCCGAAACTGGCCTTGGCCATGGGCGACCAAGCCGGAATCGGCCCCGAAATTGCCTTGAAGGCGGTGCTGGACCCGCGGGTTCGCGCCGTTTGCATCCCCGTGCTGGTGGGCGATCGCAAAGCCCTGGACTGGCACGCACAGGCCTGCGGCATCGAGGCTTCCATCGTCTCCATCGATGGCTTCGCCCAGGCGGGCCAGACATCCGGCGCCGAGATCATCGATCTTCGGCAGTTCGGGGAAGTGCTTTTGCAGCCTGGTGAAATCGCCGCAGCGCATGGCCAGGCCGCTGTGGACGCGGCGGCCTTCGCCATCAAGGGTGCCATGGCCGACGAGGTGGAGGCCGTGGTGGCGTGCCCGCAGACCGAGCTTGCCATCCACATGGCCGGCATCGAGTTCGACGGCTACCCCTCGTTCGTGGCGCGTTGCACGGGAACGCCGATCGACGATGCGTTTTTGATGCTGTGCTTCGACGCCAAGCGCATCGTGCACACCACCCTGCATGTCAGCCTCCGCCGCTCGATCGAACTCATCACCCATGCAAGGCTGATGCGGGTGATGCAGGCAACGCACAATGTGCTGCGGGGCTTGGGCGTGGCGGCACCGCGCATCGCCATCTCCGGCCTGAACCCGCATGCCGGCGAGGGCGGCATGTTCGGCGAGGAAGAGATCACCACCATCGCGCCTGCCATTGAGGCGGCGCGGCAGGCCGGGCTGCATGTCGAAGGCCCATTCGGTGCAGACACGATGTTCCACAAATCCGGATATGACGCCTACATCGTGATGTATCACGACCAGGGCCATCTCGCCGCCAAGCTGCTCGCCACCAACCGCACCGCCGGCATGACGATCGGCACACCGATCCTGTTCTCGTCGGTGGCGCATGGCAGCGCGCTGGATATCGCCGGCCAGAACAAGGCCAGCCCTGAAGCCGTGGTGGAGGCGGTGCAGCGCCTCGCCGGCGCCGCAGTCCATCGCAGGGCGCTGGCCACCACATGACAAACGGCGTGGTGGTGATCGGCGCTGGCCAGGCGGGCGGTCGTGCCATCGAGGCGTTGTGCGGCAATGGCTATGAGGGGCCCATCACACTGATCGGCCGCGAGCCGCATCTGCCCTATGAGCGGCCGCCATTGTCCAAGGAGATGCTTCTGGACACAGGATCCGAACACATTGCGTGGATACGGCCGGCAGAGTGGTATGCCACTCATCAGGTCCGCCTGATGCTGGACGCAACAGCCACCCGCATCGACCGCGATACGCAAGAGGTGTCGCTGGCTGATGGATCGGTCGTGCCCTATGACACGCTCATCCTGGCCACCGGCGCATCGCCGCGTGCCTTGCTGGTCGCAGGCGGCGATCATCCGCGCTGCCACGCCATCCGCACCATCGACGACAGCCGGAGGCTGCGCGAACATCTGTTGCCCGGCACCCATATCGCGGTCGTCGGCGCCGGCTTCATCGGGCTTGAAGCGGCAGCCGCTGCACGCAAACAAGGATGTGCGGTAACCGTGCTGGAAGCCGGACGCCGCGTGATGGCGCGCGGGGTGCCGCCACGGATCAGCGACCTCTACGCAAAGCTGCATCGCGACAACGGCGTGGTGCTTTGCTTTGGGGCAGACATCACTGCCATCACCGGTCCGGCCGATGCACCGGTTGTCGAACTCGCCGATGGCACCGCCATCGCAGCGGACGCCATCGTGGTGGGGATCGGCGTGGTGCCGGAAGACGGTCTGGCCGCCGCCTGTGGCCTGGCGGTCGATGGCGGCATCGTCGTCGATGACCATGGCCGCACCGAAGACCCGCATATCTACGCCGCCGGCGACGTGACCCGCCATCACAACCCGTTGCTTGGCGTGAACCTGCGGCTCGAAAGCTGGCAGAACGCACAGAACCAGGCCATTGCCGTTGCCCGCAACATCGCAGGCCAGGAAACGGTCTATGCCGAGGTGCCCTGGTTCTGGAGCGACCAGTACGGCGTGAACATGCAGATCACCGGCCTGCCCTCGCCTGATGCCACCGAAATCATCCGCGGCGATCTGGACAGTTTCAACGGCCTGCTGCTGCAGGTGGTCGGCCCACGGCTCGTCTGCGCCATCGGCCTCAACGCCCCGCGGGACCTGCGCTTTGCCAAGCAGATCATCAGCCTCGGCGTCAACATCGATCCTGCGACGCTTGCTGACCCCAGCATCAAACTAGCCGACATGCTGCGGGCGTTGAAAGTGGCTTGACGCTACCTTGGAAACACCAGCGACTTCACGACAACGGGGACGCCGCCGGAAACCTGCAGCAGCTCGCCGATATCGATGTGGTCGAGTTCGCTGACAACGACGCCATCGATCGAAACCACTGCTGCCGCGACCCCGCTCTGGCTTGCATGGATTCCGATCAGCCCGCCGACATCGCCTTCACCCACCAGCACCAGCGGATGACCGCGTTCGAGATACAAGGCCAGCCCGCTGATCACACCGGCTGAGAAAGCCGCGATGCGTGCATGGGTGGCCGATCCTTGCCAGCGATAGCCCAACGCCACCGGCACCTCGCACCCCGCCAGATCGAGCCGCATCAGCGCATCCCCGATCGCCGCCACCACGGCATGGGCGTCGATCGCCTCATTGTCGAATTGTATGTGCGGAACGATCACCGGCAGGCTGTTCAAGGGAAGGATCGTTGTAGGTGCTACGAAAATCGTGTTGCCACTCAGCTGCACGCTGTGTTGCGATGCCCCGATGACGGTGGCTCGGATACCCTGGTCGGCAAAGCGCAGGACCGGACCCCAGGGTCGCATCAACGCCATCACGGCGTCGGCCAGCCACGGGCCGAGGTCGCCGAACCGGCGCGCCTCACGGCCATGGATGTATTCTGCCACGCCGCCGGAAAAGCTCAGCTGGTCTGGCCTGCGCCCCGGTCGCAACGGCGGAAGGCGCAGCATGGCGAGCGTGCCCTGCGACAGCGCAGC
>JBBROR010000094.1:0-10366 GCA_038229175.1 Acetobacterales bacterium
CAGAAAGCCCGCGATTTTGGGTTCGCGTGGAGCGGGAGAGTGGCGGGGCCTTGCGGTTCGGGCAAGGGGTGTGTTCGCCATCGAAATGGCGGGCGTCAGCGGATGAGTTCGACGCCTTCCAATCCGGCCCAGGCGCGATCGACGGTGAGGGCGGTGCCGCCGAGATGCGCTGCCAGTGCGAGGCAGGCGCGGTCTCCGAAGGAGAGGCCTGAACTGCGGGTGGTGGCACGAAAGGCGGCGGCAGCGAGTGCCTGCTTCATGTCGAACGGACGCACATCAAGATTGAAGGCGAGAAGCGTTGCTTCAATCTGCAATGCGGCGACGCCCCGTTCGGCCATCTTTACCGCAACTTCACCAAGATTGACGGCACTGATCGCAGCGTTAAGCATGCGCGGCCTGACGAAATCCTGGCCAGGCTCTTCGTTCAGCACAGCCATCAGCGCGGACGCATCTAACACATCAATCACGCTCTTCGCGCAGTGCCTCCAGCCGGCGGTCGGCAATCAGCTCGTCTACCAAGCTTACGCCTTCGGGGACAAATTGGCGCATCATCGCCTGCGCATCCTTGATGACCTGGTCCATCGTTCGAATACGGAGCGCGCCGTTCACCACGTCCAGGACCACGTCGGTACCCGTCTGCAGACCCAGCTGCCGACGTAGTTCCACCGGGACAACCAACCTGCCACCATCCTGCACCTTTGAACCCATCACACCCATGACACCCTCCGATGAACCTTTATATGGCGCTTCAGGGAGTTTTGCCAGATTTATGGACTGTTGCCAGCTTCGTCAGTTGCGGGGTTGCTATCCCAGAAGCGCCTGGGCGCAGGCGTCCAGAATGGCCGACACGTCCAGCCCGTATTCCCGATACAGGTCCGGCAGGTCGCCGGCCTGGCCGAAATGGTCGGGGCCGAGGGGAACCACGCGTTGGCCTCTGACGGCGCCGAGCCACGCATGCGCAGCGGGGTGGCCGTCGAGCACCGTGACAAGGGCAGCGCCGGGGGCGAGGGGGGCGAGGATGGTTTCGATGTGGCAAGTGGCGGTGCGGTCGCCGGAGCGGCGGGCGCGAGTGGCTTTTAGCCAACCGGCGTGCAGGCGGTCCGGGCTGGTGATGGCGAGCAGGCCGGCGCCGGGCTCTTCGGTGATCAGCTCGTCGAACGCTTCGAACACTTCCGGCGCGATCGGGCCTTGGTAGGCGAGTGCGATGCGGGCGCCTTGGGCGGGGGCCACTTGCCAATGCGCGCCGGCGATGACGGAGGCTGGGTCCAGCGTGCGGGCCGGCTGGGCGATCTGGCGCGTGGACAGGCGAAGCCAGACCGCGGAGCCGTCGGGTTGCTGCATGTGATGGAAGGCGTGGCGCAGCAGGATGGCGAGTTCGTCCACATGCGTGGGCTCGTAGCTGGCGAGGCGGTCGGCCGCCATGCCGATCAGCGGCGTGTTGATGGATTGGTGCTGGCCGCCCTCGGGGGCGAGCGTGATGCCGCTGGGGGTGGAGACGAGGAGAAAACGGGCGTCCTGGTAGCAGGCGTAGATCAGCGCATCGAGGCCGCGATTGACGAACGGGTCGTAGACCGTGCCGATCGGCAGCAGCCGCGCGCCATGCAGTGCGTGCGAGAGCCCGGCGGCGCCCAGGAGTAAAAAGAGGTTCTGTTCGGCGATGCCGAGCTCGATGTGCTGGCCGCTGGGCGTCATGCCCCAGCGCTGGGCGGAGGCGAGTTTCGCGTCGCGGAAAACGTCGTTGCGGGTGTGGCGGTCGAACACGCCGCGGCGGTTCACCCAGGGGCCGAGGTTGGTGGAGACCGTGACATCGGGGCTGGTCGTCACGATGCGGGCGGCGAGGTCTTTGTATTGCCCCTGCCCGCGTCCGATTTCGGCCAGGATTTCGCCGAAGCCGCCTTGCGTGGCCATTTTTCGGCCGGCTGGATCCGGCGCCGGCAGCAGATCAGGGATGTGGACCAACGGTGACGAAAGCGCCCTGCCCTCCGGCGTGAGCTTTTCTGCGAAAGGACGGCTGGCGACGAATTCCGCCATTTCCTGAGGCGAGGCGTCCAGCCCCTCGAAGAGGTCGAATTCGTGGCCCGGGCGAATGCCCATCTGGGTGCGAAAGAGCTCCATCTGCTCCTTCGTCATCAGCCCGGAATGGTTGTCCTTGTGGCCGGCAAAGGGCAGGCCCATGCCCTTGATGGTGTAGGCGATGAAGCAGGTGGGCTGGTCGCCCTCGGCATCGGCCAGACGCAGTTGCTCGATGATGGTCTCGATGTCGTGGCCGCCGAGGTTCATCATCAGCTCGGCCAGTTCACCGTCCGTCATCGGGTCGATGATGGCGCGCACGCCAGGCTCGCGGCCGAGATCGGTGAGAAGGGTCTGGCGCCAGGCGGAGCCGCCTTGAAAGGTCAGCGCGGAATAGAGGCTGTTCGGGCAGTCATCGATCCAGCGGCGCAAAGCCTCGCCGCCTTCGCGCTGAAATGCGGCTTGCAGCATGCGGCCGTATTTGAGGGTGACGACGTTCCAACCCATGTCGCGGAACAGGCCCTCAATGCGGCCGAACAGGCGATCGGGTACCACGCTGTCCAGGCTCTGGCGGTTGTAGTCGATGATCCACCAGACATTGCGGACGTCGTGCTTCCAGCCTTCGAGCAGCGCCTCGTAGATATTGCCCTCGTCAAGCTCGGCATCGCCGGCGATGGCGATGTGGCGGCCCGCTGGAATATCTTCGCGGCCCAGCCCGTGCAGGCGAACATAGTCCGAAATCAGCGCAGAAAAGCTGGTCAACGCCACGCCAAGGCCTACGGAGCCGGTGGAGAAATCAACCTCCGAGCCGTCCTTCACCCGGCTGGGATAGGGCTGAAGGCCGCCGAACTGCCGCAGGCCGGCCATCTTTTCGGGCGTCTGACGGCCGTAGAGCAAGTTCATGGCGTGAAACACCGGGCCGGCGTGCGGCTTTACCGCCACCCGGTCCTGAGGGCGAAGCACCTCGAAATACAGCGCCGTCATGATCGAGATCACCGACGCGCACGAGGCCTGGTGCCCGCCCACCTTCAGCCCGTCGCGATTGGGGCGGATGTGGTTGGCGTTGTGGATCATCCACGCCGACAGCCAGAGAAGCTTGCGCTCGATCTGGTGCAGAAGCGCCACGCGCCTGGTGTCGGTCAGGGCGAATTTCGGCGTTATGACAGGGGCGTTCATGGCGATCAGCCCCAGCCTCGGGCAAGCTTGCGCACGAAGGTGGAGGCCTGGCGCTTGCCTTCGCCGGCGTAGTCCTCGTGGTTGCTCTCGATCTTGTCGGGCGCATAGAGGTAATTGACCATCAGCGCCGCACTTTCCTTCATGCCCTTTTCCGACGTGTCGGCGCAGGCATTGATGCGTTCGATGCGGGCGCCGTTGGAGAGGTGGAAATGCGCCACCGGATCGGCGGCACGTTTGCCATTCGCCTCTACCAGCAGGTAGCGGGCGCACAGCCGCACAAGGATCGGCTCCAAGGGTTTCGCCACGACGGGGTCGCGCACCCAGTTGCGGCGTGCCAGCAGCAGCGCGAGTGCGGCGGCACCGGTTCCCGCCGGTTCCAGGGCGAGCAACGCCTTGGTTTCGTCCTCGGTCAGCAAGGTGGTGCCGTCTTCGCGGACCTGCTTGTCGAGCCAGCGGCGAAAGCCGGGAATGGGGCTGAGCGTGGCAAAAGTTTTGATGTTCGCGAACTCGGCCGAAAGCTCCGTCACCACACGCTTGATCAGGAAGTTGCCGAAACTGATGCCGGCCAGGCCGCGCTGGCAGTTGCTTATGGAGTAGAAGATGGCGGCGTCCGCCTCCTTCGGATTCTGCAGTGGCGCCTTCTGGTCCAACAGGCGCTGCACGCTGGTGGCCAAGCCGCGGACCAGCGCCACCTCCACGAAGATCAGCGGCTCGTCGGGCATGCGCGGGTGGAAGAAGGCGTAGCAGCGGCGGTCGCTGTCGAGCCGGTTCTTGAGGTCGCGCCAAGACCGGATTTCGTGCACCGCCTCGTAGCCCACCAGCTTTTCGAGCAATGCCGCGGGGCTGGCCCAGTCGATCCGCTTGAGTTCCAGGAAGCCCACGTCGAACCAGTTGGCCAGCAGGGTACGCATGTCGGCTTCCAGCGCCTGAAGATGCGGGTCGCCCTTCATGAAGCCGAGCAGGGTGGTTCGTAGCTCGACGATAAACTTCATACCGTCGGGGATGGTGGTGAACTGCGTCAGCAGGCGCACCCGGGGCGGCTCCAACGCGCGGCGGAGTGCGGATTTGGCGGCCGCACTTTCGGCCTCGTCGCGCGCGGCCTGCAATTTGGCGTAGGCTGCTGCGATGGCCTTCGCGTCCGAATCGAAATCAGAGACGGTGCGCAGGAAGGCCCGACGACCTTCGGAATCACGCGAGGCATAGGTTTCTGCAAGTTTGGCGGCACGGTTGCGCGCCGATACCTCGCCGCCACGACCGGACAGGCAGGCGCGGATCTGTGCTTCGACCCCGTCATCCTCGGAGCTGGAAACGCTGGAGGCCATGTCGCGCCACACATTGGTGATGCGACGCAGGGCGCGGTCGAACAGGCCCGGCCCTGGCTGGGCGGCGCCCCGCGGCTGTGGCGGCACTACAACGAGTTCGGTTCCCGGGATCGCGGTCTCGCTCATGCGTCATCTCCTCGTTGTCGGCAGAGTATCGTAAACACCGGACGAAAACACCGGGCCAGACGCAAAGCCCGTGTTTGCTCAATATCGGCTGCCATGCGACTCACATAGTGCACATCACGCGAGGTTGGCATGGCATTCGTGATCACGGTCGCCCAACAGAAGGGTGGCGCGGGCAAGACGACGCTGGCGGCAAATTTGGCAGCGGCGTGGGCGGCAGGCGGCGCCAGGGTGGCGCTGCTGGATATCGACCCGCAACGCAGTCTTTCGCGCTGGCACGGCATGCGCGCGGGCAATGCAAAGGCCACCGGCACCATTCATCTGAGCGAGGTCGCTGGCTGGCGGCTGGCCGCCGAGCTGGACCGGCTCCGCGCGAGACACGATATCGTTGTCATCGATAGCCCGCCGCAGATCGAGACCGATGCCCGGCTGGCCATCCGCAGCGCCGATCTTGTGCTGGTGCCGATCCAGCCGAGCCTGCCCGATCTGTGGGCGGCGGAGGGCACGCTGAGACTGGCGAATGCCGAAAAACGCGCGGTGCGCGTGGTGCTGAACAGGGCGCCGGCGTCCGGCACGTTGTTGAGCCGGGTGACGGCTGAGATCGCCGCACAGGGCGTGGGGCGGCTGGCCTCCAGCCTGGGCAACCGCGTGGGATTCGCCAATGCGTTCGCGCTGGGGCTTGGCGTGTGCGAAACGGCACCGAAATCAGTGGCTGCGATCGAGTTGATGACGCTGCTCGCGGAACTTGACGCCATCAGGGGCTGAGATGGGAGTTCATAGATGCTGAAACGGTTGCTTGTGTTGGCCATGGTGTTGATCGCCAGCTTCTCGGCGCACGCACAGCCGCTTACCAAAATCACCTTTGGGACCGACTGGTTGGCCGAGGCCGAGCATGGCGGGTTCTACCAGGCGCTGGCGATGGGACTGTATCGGCAGCGTGGGCTGGATTTGACCATCAAGATGGGTGGGCCGCAGACCAACGGGAACGTGGCGATTGCCACGGGGCAGGTGGATTTCATGCTGTCGTCCGGCAGCTTCGCGGCGCTGAGCATGGTGGAGCAGTCCATTCCGGTGGTGGCGGTGGCGGCGTTCTTCCAGAAGGACCCGCAGGTGATGATCACCCATCCCGGTGTGGGGCTGGACACGATGGCGCAGCTGAAGGGCCATCCGATCATGATTTCGGCGGGCGCTCGATCGGGGCTGTGGTTGTTCCTGAAGGCGAGGTTTGGCTACACCGACGACCAGATCCGGCCATATAACTTCTCGATGGCCCCGTTCCTGCTGGACAAGACCCTGGTCATGGAGGGGTTCCTGTCGTCCGAGCCGTTCCAGATCGAGAAGCAGGCCGGGTTCAAGCCGGTGGTGAACCTGTTGGCGGATAACGGGTTCGACAATTACTCCGACGTGATCCTGGCGCAGTCGAAGATGGTGCAGACGCGGCCCGAGATTGTGCGGGCGTTCGTGGAGGCGTCGGCGGAGGGCTGGTATCATTACATGTATGGCGACCCGGCGCCGGGCAACGCGCTGATCCGGGCTGCCAACAAGGATATGACGCAGGAGATCATCGACAACGGCATCAAGGTGATGCGTGAACACGGGATCGTGGATTCCGGCGACAGCCTGGCTTCTGGCATCGGGGCGATGAGCGAGGCGCGATGGGCACGTTTTCTAGAGGTGATGACGGCGGCCGGCGTCTATCCCAAAGGCCTGGACCCGAAGCGCGCCTACACGCTTGATTTCGTGAACAAGGGCGTGGGCATGGCGCTGCGGCCGAAGTGAACCCGCCGCTCGTTGCTCTGCGCGGGGTGGGCAAACGCTTCGACAACGGCACACAGGCCTTGCGCGATCTTTCCGTCGATATCGCCCAAGGCTCTTTCACCAGCCTGCTCGGGCCGTCCGGCTGCGGCAAATCCACCGCGTTGCGGCTGATCGCCGGGCTGGCGTCGCCGAGTTCGGGACATGTGATGGTCCGCGACGCGAAGGGACTGAGCTTCGTCTTTCAGGAGCCGGCGCTGATGCCGTGGCGCACCGTGGCCGCCAACGTGATGCTGCCGCTGACCCTGCAGGGCGTGACGAAGGCCAAGGCGGCGTTGCGTGTGGCCGCTGTACTGGCGCAGGTGGGGCTTGGCAGATTTGCCCACGCCTACCCGCGTGAGTTGTCCGGCGGCATGAAGATGCGGGTGTCGATCGCTCGCGCCCTGGTGACGCGACCGTTGCTGCTGCTGATGGACGAACCGTTCGCGGCGCTGGACGAGATTACCCGTGCGAGACTGAACGACGACCTGCTGCGCCTGCACGCGGCCGAGCGGCTTACGATCGTGTTCGTGACGCACAGCGTTTATGAGAGCGTGTTCCTGTCCGACCGCATCCTGGTGATGGCGCCGCGTCCCGGCCGCATCGTGGCCGATATCGCCATCGAGGCGCCGGCCCTGCGCGACGAGGCGTTTCGCACCGGCGATGCCTATAACCGCCAGGCGCGCATCGTGTCGCAAGCCCTGCGAGATGCCATGGAAGAAAGCGATGCGCGCTGAACGCGCCCTTCGCCTGGGGCTGCCGCTGCTGGTAGGGCTCGCGTTTCTCCTAGGCTGGGAGGCGCTGGTCCGGCTGGCAGAGATACCCGTGTATGTGCTGCCGGGCCCGTGGCGGATCGCCACCACGTTGGTGCGCGACTGGGACACGCTGACGGACAGCCTGATCGTGACATTGGAGGTCACGTTCGCCGCCCTGCTGGCCGCGGTGGTGTTCGGCGGCGGGCTGGCGATCCTGTTTGCACAGTCGCGCTGGATCGAGGCGAGCCTGTTTCCCTATGCGGTGATTTTGCAGGTGACGCCGATCGTGGCGATCGCGCCGCTGATCCTGATCTATGTGCGCAACACCGAGGCGGCGCTGCTGATCTGCGCGTGGATCGTCGCGTTTTTTCCAATTTTGTCGAACACAACGATGGGGCTGAATTCCACCGATCCGAACTTTCTCGACCTGATGCGGCTGTATCGGGCCAATCGCTGGCAGGTGCTGTGGCATGTGCGCCTGCCGCAGGCGATGCCGTATTTCCTGGCGGGGCTGCGGGTCGCCGGTGGGCTGAGCTTGATCGGCGCTGTGGTGGCGGAGTTCACGGCGGGCACCGCAACCGCCGGGACTGGGCTGGCGTATCGGATACTGGAGAGCAGCTACCGGCTGGATATTCCGCGGATGTATGCGGCGCTGGTGCTGTTGTCGGGGTCGGGCGTGTTGATTTTTGCCGGGCTGTCGGGGGTTTCTTGGCTGGTGCTGCGGCGTTGGCATGACAGCGCTGTGAAGCGGGATGTGTGATGTGTTGTATATACGACGGTAGATACGCACCGTGATGTTCGAGTGGCACGATGTGGCTTGGGTCGAGCGCAGCGACGCTTTCCGGCTCAATTCATCCAGGAGAGTGCGCGATGTCAAAGAATAGGCCTATCACGCGGAAATCGGGTGCGGAGATGGCCAAGGGCCTGTCGCTTTCGGATTGGGATGCGGCTGGTGGTCTGACGCATGCCGATGTGGAGCGGCTTGTTGATGATGAGTTGATGCCGGCGGGGTGGCAGGCGACGGTCGTGCTCGGCCTTCCTCCGCGCAAGGAGGCGGTCAGCGTGCGGCTGGATACCGATGTGCTGGCCTGGTTCCGTGCGCAGGGGCCTGGGTATCAAACCCGGATCAACGCCGTGCTGCGTGGGTTTGTCGACGCGAAGCAGAAGGCCTGAATCAAACCGGATCGGCCTCGACCACGCTGCCATGCCTGGTGACGTTGGGCATGCAGAGATCGACAATCTGCGGTGCCACCGTGT
This sequence comes from Acetobacterales bacterium, assembly GCA_038229175.1. Classification (GTDB taxonomy): domain Bacteria; phylum Pseudomonadota; class Alphaproteobacteria; order Acetobacterales; family Acetobacteraceae; genus CAIQQQ01. The sequence continues at coordinate 8,438 of JBBROR010000094.1, forward strand.
CCGGGGTCTGAAGCGTGTTCGGGTCCTCACCGGGCATCGCATCAGCGCGCATGCGGGTGCGAACCACGTTGGGGTCGAACAGGTTGACGCGCAGATTGCCGCCGCGGGTTTCCGCCGCCCAGGTCAGCGCGAGATGCTCCATGCCCGCCTTGGTGGCGCCATAGGCACCCCAATAGGCCAGCGGATCCTGCACGCGCGCAGTGGTGACGAACACCGCGCGGCCAGCCCGCGCTATCCCTAAAAGCGGGCCGCAGCTTCGGATCAAATGCCAGGAGGCGGTGAGGTTGACGGCCACCACGTTCGCCCAGTCCTTGGGCAGGATATGCGGCACCGGCGTCAGCTTACCGAGCGCGGCCGCGTTGGACACCATGATATCCAAGCGTTTGAACCGCTCGAACAGGCTGGGTCCAAGCCGGTCCAACGCCTCGCCATCCGCGAGATCGAGAGGCAGCAAGGTGGCCGTGCCGCCCAGCTTCCGGATCAGATCATCGGTCGCTTCCAGCCCCCCCTGGGTGCGTGCGGTGATGACCACATGCGCGCCCCTGCGGGCCAGTTCCACAGCGGTCGCGGCACCGATGCCACGGCTGGCCCCCGTGACGAGTGCTATCTGGCCGGTCAAGCTCATGATTTGGCGATCAGCTGCGTTCGAGCAACGAGAGTTGATGGCTGTCGGTCTCTCCCAGATCCGTCAATGCGATAGGATATTCGCCTGTAAAGCAGGCATCGCAATATTGCGGTCGTTTCGCATCCCGACCTTCATGATTGAGTGCGCGATATAGGCCGTCGATGGATATGAACGCCAGACTGTCGGCACCGATCAGTTCGGCCATCTCGGCCACGTCGTGGTTGGCGGCCAGGAGCTTGCTGCGCTCGGGCGTGTCGATGCCGTAGAAGCAGCTGTTGGTGGTGGGCGGGCTGGAGATGCGCATATGCACCTCCGCCGCGCCGGCAGCGCGCACCATCTCGACGATTTTCCGGCTGGTGGTGCCGCGCACGATGCTGTCATCGACCAAAATGACGCGCTTGCCTTTGAGCATGGACTTGTTGGCCGAATGCTTCAGCTTCACGCCCAGATGGCGGATGCTGTCGGTCGGTTCGATGAACGTGCGGCCCACGTAGTGGTTGCGGATGATGCCCAGTTCGAACGGGATGCCCGATTCCTTGGCATAACCCATCGCCGCCGGCACGCCGCTGTCCGGCACCGGCACGATGACGTCGGCATCGATATGGCTTTCGCGTGCCAGCTGGGCGCCGATGCGCTTGCGGGCGTCGTAGACCGGCATGCCTTCGACCACTGAATCGGGCCGGGCGAAATAGATGTATTCGAACACGCAGAAGCGACGGTCCTGCTTGCCGAAGGGCTTGATGGAATGCACGCCGCGATCATCGATCACCACGATCTCGCCGGGGTCCACGTCGCGGACGAATTCGGCGCCCATGATGTCGAGCGCGCAGGTCTCGCTGGCCAGCACCCAGCCGGTGGAGCCGTCGGCATGCGCGAGCCGGCCGAGAATGAGCGGACGCACGCCCAGCGGATCACGCACGCCGAACAGCGAATGCTCTGACAGCGCGATCAGCGAATAGGCGCCCACCACCTGCTTCAACGCGTCGATCAGCCGGTCCACCACGGTGGAATAAAGGCTGATGGCGATGAGATGGATAAAAACCTCGCTGTCCATGGTGGACTGGAACAGGCAGCCACGGCGGACCAGGGCGCGGCGGAGCGAGCCGGCGTTGGTGAGGTTGCCGTTATGGGCCACGGCAAAGCCGCCGAACTCGAAATCGGCGTAGAGCGGCTGCACGTTGCGCAGCACCGTCTCGCCGGTGGTGGCGTAGCGGTTATGGCCGATGGCGCGGCTGCCGGGCAGCTTGGCCATCACGCGGGCGTCGGAGAAGTTTTCGCCCACCAGGCCGAGGCCGCGCTGGGAA
>JBBROR010000095.1:0-10254 GCA_038229175.1 Acetobacterales bacterium
AGGGTGGCGGTGCTGACGCGTTTTAGCTTTTCGCGGGTTTCGTCGCTGAGCTGGGGCATGTGGGGTCTCTCAGTAGATGACGGGTTCGGACACCGGCGCGCCGAATTCAGTTCGTAAAAAGTCGAAGTCGCAGCCTTGGTCGGCCTGTTGGATGTGCTTGGTGTAGACCCAGCCATAGCCGCGCTCGAACCTGGGCTCAGGCGGGGTCCAGGCGGCGCGGCGGCGTGCCAGTTCTTCGTCTGAGACCTGCATCGAGATGGTGCGGGCATCGACGTCCAGGGTGACGATGTCTCCGGTTTTCAGCAACGCCAGCGGGCCGCCGATGTAGGATTCAGGCGCCACGTGCAGGACGCAGGCGCCGTAGCTGGTGCCGCTCATGCGGGCATCGGACATCCGCAGCATGTCGCGGTGGCCTTCCTTCAGCAGCTTTTTCGGCATGGGGAGCATGCCCCATTCCGGCATGCCCGGGCCGCCCTGGGGGCCGGCGTTGCGCAGGACCATGACGTGGTCGGCGGTGATGTCCCACTCCTCGTCGTCGACGGCTTTTTTCATCGACGGGTAGTCGTCGAACACCACGGCGGGGCCCGAATGTTTGAGGAATTTCTGGTCCATGGCGGCGGGTTTGATGACGCAGCCGTCTGGTGCGAGGTTGCCGGTGAGGACGGCGAGCGAGCCTTCGCCGTAGATGGCGCGGTCGGTGGAGCGGATCACGTCGGGGTTGTAGACCTTGGCGCCCTCGATGTTCTCGCCCAGGGTGCGGCCGGTGACGGTGAGGCAGGTGAGATCGAGGTGTTCGCGGATTTCGCCCATCAGCGCGCGGATGCCGCCGGCGTAGTAGAAATCTTCCATCAAATAGGTGCTGCCGGTGGGGCGGACGTTGCCGATGACGGGAACCCGCCTGCTGGTGCGTTCGAAATCGGCCAGCCCGATGTCCTGGCCGGCGCGCCGCGCCATGGCGATGAGGTGGATGATGGCGTTGGTGGAGCAGCCCATGGCCATGGCCACCGCAATGGCGTTGAGGAAGGCAGGCCGGGTCTGGATCTTTTTCGGCGTGAGGTCTTCCCACACCATGTCCACGATCCGCCGTCCGCTTTCGGAGGCGAGGCGGATATGGCCGCTATCGGCGGCGGGCATGGAGCTGCCGCCGGGGAGCACCATGCCGATGGCTTCGGCGATGGCTGTCATGGTGCTGGCGGTGCCCATCGTCATGCAGGTGCCGTAGGAGCGGGCGATGCCGGCTTCGACGCCGAGCCAGTCTTGTTCCGTTATTTTGCCGGCGCGCAGCTCGTCCCAGTATTTCCAGCTGTCGGAGCCGGAGCCGAGGGTTTTGCCGGCCCAGTTGCCGCGCAGCATGGGGCCTGCGGGCAGGAAGATAGTTGGAAGATCCATGCTGGTGGCGCCGAGCAGCAGGGCTGGCGTGGTTTTGTCGCAGCCGCCCATCAGGACCACGCCGTCGATCGGGTGGGAGCGGATCAGCTCCTCGGTCTCCATCGCCAGCATGTTGCGGTAGAGCATGGTGGTGGGTTTGACGAAGGTCTCGCTGACGGACAGCGCCGGCAGTTCGACGGGGAAACCGCCGGCCATGAGGATGCCGCGCTTGACGTCGTCCACGCGGGTTTTGAAGTGGCTGTGGCAGGGTTGCAGGTCGGACCAGGTGTTGAGGATGGCGATGACGGGTTTGCCCGTCCATTCCTCGGGCGCGTAGCCCATCTGCATGGCGCGCGAGCGGTGGCCGAAGGAGCGGAGGTCGGCGGGGCCGAACCAGCGGGCGGAGCGGAGGTCGGCCGCGGTTTTGATGGGGGACTTGGACGGTTCGGGCAAGAGATGCTCCTTCGATAGCAGCCAGGCCTTTTACAGAGCCCGCTTTGTGTCGATGTTACCGCTAACAGAGATGCTCCGATAGGGGAGACGGCGAGCGGGCGGAACGGGGTGTTGATGCGGGATTTATGATTATTTTCCTTTCATGCCAACACTGTCTATGGTTAGAACGAAAGCTGAACATGAACAGGCGCAGAGATGGCAGGGCAGGACAATTGGGAGAACGAGGCGCGTGACGAAAAGGGGCGCTGGACCTCGGGCGGTGGCGGCAGGGGCGCGGATTATCCGGCCTTGCGTGACGGGGTTGGGGCCGCGCTGGCGGGCATGCCGATGCCGGTGCGGGACCGGCTGGATGTGATGGCCGGTCGTATCGATCGGGACTCGCGCGGCGATGTGGGTGGCGCGTTGGCCGCGGGGGAGCGGGCGAATGGCGCCAGCGTGCTGGCGGATACGCTGACCCAGGTGTCGATGTTCGGGAAAGGCAATTTTGGGCAGGCGAGCCCTGCGGTGGTTGCGGCGTTGCGCGGGATCGCGGTCGGATTGCAAGCGGGACATACGGCGGAGACACGGGCGGTGGCGGTGGCGCAGTTGCAGGGGCTGCTGGGCGGTCGGGGGACGGCGGGGAGCCTGGAGGTGGCCATGCAGGAAGTGCAGCGGGTGAAGCAGGCGAACATCAAGGAGTTGGCGCGGGTTCTGCAGAACGAGGCAGAATCTCCGACAGATCAGCCGATCAGAGAGGCGGTGGGGCATACGGTGTTGAACCGCATGCAGCGCAACGAGACAAATCTGGTGGCCGATGTCAGTGGTCGCTACAGCAAAGGCACTCGCCCAACCGGGCCCGAGACGCACGCTCTGGCGATCAGGCTGCTGAATGGCGACCTGCCGGACAACACCGGCGGCGCCACGCACTTCTACCAACCATATGTGATGGCGCATCCGACGCCGGTGCAGACTGACAAGGACGGACGATACCTGACTGGAAATCCACCAAAGGGATACGAGTACGTTCCTGGGGTGGTGACAAAAGGAGTTGATCGAAAAGGCGTTCCCGCATTCAGCGTTCGTCCGGATTGGGCTGACGGGATGCAGCCTAAAGCGGTGTCGGGCATCACGGATTCGTTGGGAAAATTTTTTATCGCCCCGGGGAGCAGGCATGTCCGTTAGGTATTTCGTGATTTACCTTTTTCTCATTCCACTGGTTGCCCATGGGCAAACCCGATCATCGTTTGGGCCTGCCGAGTATGAATTGCCTGATAAGGTCACACGCTCCAATCTTTTCGACCTCTCAGAGAAAATAAGGCGAGGCAGTTGCAAGATGCCGACATGCCATGCGCTGACGATTGCAATTGGAGAGGTCTTAGACAACCGAAACCAGCGCAAGGGCTCCCACTTGAGTTGGGAGGCCCCACCCCCGGACCTTCCATATGCAGCCAACAAGGCGCGGGAGATCGATGCGTCGCTCAGGGGCGTCAGGACCATTTGGCCGGACATTTGTCGCGCCGTGGTTGAAATCGGCGCACGGGATGAATTTGCTTTTGGGCATGAAACATATTCCGGAATTGCCACGGCTGTTTTGGATGTCGCACGCCACTTGAGCCGGCCTGGACTTGATTGCCTTGGACAGGCACTTTCCGCCATGCCCGAATCAAAACTCAAGCAGGCCTCCATGAGCGGAGCTTGGGGATACTGTGTGGATGAACGCCGGGGGGAGGCGCGTTGCAAACGGCTGAAACCGACGGACCCGCAGTTTCTGCCGATGCCGCCGTCCAGGTATGTTCCGTGATGGTGCTGGCGGGGCAGGTTTTGCGTCGGTGGACTGTGTCACCATTCGGGGTATAGGGGAACTCTGGCGGGGCCGCCGATTTACGTTCCCCTTTCCCCTTGTTCGGAACTTCCTCGATGTTGGCCATTGCGATCTTTCTTGCCACGCTTGTGCTTGTTGTCTGGCAGCCGCGTGGGTTGGGCATTGGGTGGTCGGCTGCGGGGGGCGCGTTGGTGGCGCTGGCGACAGGGGCGATCGTGGCCGGGGATATTCCGGCGGTGTGGGCCATCGTGTGGGATGCGACGTTCACGTTCGTGGCGTTGATTGTGATTGCGTTGTTGCTGGATGCGGCGGGGTTTTTCGAGTGGGTGGCGTTGCATGTGGCGCGCTGGGGCGGCGGGCGCGGACATCTATTGTTTCCCTTTGTCGTGATCCTGGGCGCCATCAGTTCGGCGTTCTTTGCCAATGACGGAGCGGCGCTGCTGCTGACGCCCATTGTGATGGCGATACTGTTGCGGCTGAAGTTTTCTCCGCAGGCGACTTTGGCGTTCGTGCTGGCCACGGGGTTCGTGGCTGACAGCACGAGCCTGCCGCTGGTGATTTCCAATCTCGTCAACATCGTGAGCGCCAATTATTTCCATATTGGCTTTGATCGATATGCGCTGGTGATGGTGCCGGTGGATGTGGTGCCGCTGGTGGTGACGTTGGCGGTGCTGTGGCTTTACTGCGGGCGGGATATTCCGGCGCGGTATGACGTGGCGGCGCTGGCAGAGCCGGCCTCGGCCATTCGGGACAAGGTTGTGTGTGTGGCGGCGTTTCCGTTGCTGGCGGTGTTGCTGGTGGCGTATTTTACCTTGGCACCGCGGGGGGTTCCGGTTTCAAGCGTGACGGCGGCGGCGGCGTTATTGCTCGTTGTGCTGGCCGGGCGGTGGTGGCGGTTTGGCCGGGGTGCTGTGGTGTCGGTGCGCGCGGCGATGATGGGGGCACCTTGGCAGATCGTGGTGTTCAGTTTGGGCATGTATCTGGTGGTGTACGGCTTGCGCGATGCGGGGCTGACGGGGGAGTTGGCGCACGGGTTGGAGTGGTTGGCGGGGCAGGGGCGTTGGGCCACTTCTGTGGGCACCGGGTTTGGGGCGGCTTTGCTGTCGTCGGTGATGAACAATCTGCCGGGGGTGCTGATCGGGTCGCTGGCCATCGAGCAGGCGCAGGTGTCAGACGGGATGCGGGAGGTGATGGTGTATGCCAATGTGATCGGCTGCGATCTGGGGCCGAAGTTCACGCCGATTGGGAGTTTGGCGACGTTGTTGTGGCTGCATGTGTTGGCGCAGAAGGGGCAGACGATCAGTTGGGGCCAGTATGTGAGGGTGGGGGTGGTGATAACGCCGCCGGTTTTGCTGGCAGTGTTGGTGGCTTTGGCGTTTTGGTTGGAGGTGGTTTCTTAGGGGGGGGTGGGTGATATGGGAGTGGCCGCTTCCGACCCATAGCGGAGATCCGCACCGGACTTCTGCACGTTGTAAGTGGCTGACGAACTTGGCCCCGCTACCTGGTGCGAAACTCTTGATTTTTGCACGAAGGCCACGTCCGGGGGGACTACCAGAGCGTCAGTTGAGGGTGGAGGTTGAGTGGAAACGGACGTCCAACCTGCATGATAAGTAGCCGGTTCTCATCGGCGAAACTCGATGCCGTCATGCGTGACCCATATATTTGGGCTTCGCAATGCTGGTTGGGTCGCGCACTTCTGCAGACCTTATAGCATGCCCTAAGCACCTGGGTGTGTTGGTAAGGCCTAAAAGCTCGCCAGAAGCGAGCTGAGCGCCGAAAATCTCCTTTATTTTTTCGGTAGCCCAGGATGCACATGTATGACCAAAGCGCCAACCAGCGTACCGTCCTAACGACATGACGGCTCTCGATTGCTGCCCCTTGTAGAGACCATGTTAACGACTGGCCTCAGCCCTATAAGCTTTCTGCAACTCCTTATCGAAATTTACTTCAAACTTCTCCTGCGAACCACGTGTTATTCCTACAGGATCGCTGATAAAGCGATTCGCAGCCATCAACTCACCTTCTGCCCAAAGTCCAATGCTTGATTTCCGCCCATTCTCGTAATGCAGGGTCAACCAGGCGTGCCCACTAGTAAGGCTAGGGGAGGCCTTCATTGAACTTCCGCTGACACAGCTGCTGTGGATTCCGATGACGCTAAGCATCCAAGCCTCCTCTTCCACCATTCCGGGGGTGCGTTTGTTCGCGCCGCGATAACCCGCGCCCAAGCACCAGTCTTGCAAGCCAGGCAGTTTTAAGCAAGCTCAATGCGGGTTGACGTCTGTCACGGGGCGGCAAGCGAGGTTGGAATTGCGCCAAGATCCGGAAGCGCGCCTGCAACCTCACCCGTCGTGCGGCACGTTTCAAAAATCGTGATTTTCGCACCCGCCTTAACGTCCGCTTTCCACCAGATTTTGACGTTGGAGCATCAATCGGCAAAAGGGTCACGGCGGTCGTATCTACTGTGCTCGTGGGTTGATGTTCCATGATCTGCTCAGGTGAGGCGGATTCCGTGGAGGTGTTTGGTGGGGATTGTGTTCAGATCGACCCGATCTGAGCATCGGACATTGTCCCGCATGGGTGGATCGGTGCTGGGCTACTTGAAGGGTTAGATGCCGCTGGTTGGTTAGAGGTAGTCTTTCGCGGTTCGGCTGTTGAATGTGTAGAGGGCCAGGATTTTAGCGGTGTGAGCAGGCGAAAATCGGATGGGTATACCGTCTAATTGAGAGCGCCGGGTCGTTTGCAGAGGGAGTAATCGCAGACACGGACTTGGTCGAGATCGGCGTCGACTTCTATGGGTATTAGGCCGCAGTGGCAGGCGCCGTTGGTTTGCTTCATTTTCCCGGCCATGATGGTTTTGGGTGATCGCTATGGTAGGGGGATTCGTCGAACTTGGCGCTCCCAATATACGCGAGCGGGCGGTTCTCGTTTGGGATGACGGGCTGAAGCCACCCTACGTTATTACGGGGAACGGGGCGCGATTGGTGGGGTGCCAAAGCACACCCCACAATACGAATTGTTAGTTATGGTGACGTTTTTTGTTGCGTTCGGCCAGGGGGTGTGGTGTTGACTGGTGGGTGGAATCTTTGGACCCCCCTTCCCCGTTTTTGAACCTTTCGACCGTGCTTCGCAATTTGCGGGACGGGTTGGGGTTGTGGTGTACGCAGGGGGTGTTGGGGCACGCGCTGGGTTTGGTGGTATGGGCTCGGCTGGCCGGGGTTGCTCTGCGGATGGAGCGGTTGGCGGGGCGGTTTTCGGCGGGGCGGCTTTGCCGGCCGGCGGCTCGGGTGCGAGTTGGTCTGGCGGTTTGCGCTGCTGGGGACGGCGCAGCGAAGAGTGGGCCTGCTCGGAATTGGCCGATGAAATTCGGGTGGCTGGTTTGGCTGGTGGGGTGGCAGGCAGCGGGTTACGGATCTCAGCTTCGGGCGGTGCTTGAGACGCCTGAGATGGTGGCTTTGCTGGAGGCCAGCCCGCAGGCGGGGCGGATGTTGCGGCCGATCTGCCGGATGCTGGCGGTGGAGACTTCTTTGTTGCGGCTGCCTGCTCGGGTAAGGCGGCTGGTGGTGGATGTTGCCATGGACGATGCGGTGGTGGGTTCTGCCGGTGTTGCGCGAAAGCAGGATCGCAAGATTGTGGAACCTTGGCGGATTCCTCTGCCTCGGGGGGTTCTGGCTGCGGCTCGGAGACAGGGATATGGGAAGATTCCGGTCGACGATGGCTGATTGAAACGCGGCACATTCACGGCCTTATTGTTCCGGTTTGACAACCTTACCCAGCTCCGCATCATTTTGCGTCGTGCAGGATGATGCCCAAAGTGTGGCGCTTGCCGCTGCGGAGGCGGCTGACGCCGTGGCGCATGACGTTGCGGTAGATGCCTTTGGTGCCTTGGACCGGGCGGTGGTTGACGGCGAAGATGACGGCTTCGCCTTGGATGAGTGGCACGATTTCGGCTCGGCTTTGCATGCGGGGGCGTTGTTCGGTGAGGACGAATTCGCCGCCTTCGAAATCTTCACCGGGGCGGCTGAGCAGGAAGGCGGCCTGGAGGGGGAAGGCGAGTTCTCCGTAAAGGTCTTGATGCAGGCAGTTGAAGTCGCCTTCGATGTATTGCAGCAGGAGGGGTGTGGGTTTGATTTGGCCGGCCTGGTGGCAGCGTTCGAGGAAGGTGGCGTGGTCGTTGGGGTAGGCGATGTCCTGGCGGAGGGATTTGGCCCAGCGGTTGGCAGTGGGGACAAGGTTTTCGTAGAGCGCGGTGCGGAGGTCGGCGATCACGGCCGGGAGGTTGTAGGCGAAGTATTTGTATTCGCCTTTTCCGTAGCCGTGCCGGGCCATGATGACGTGGCTTCGATAAAGGGAGGGCGTGGTGTAGCCGGCGGCGAGGCTGGTGCATTCTTCGGGGGAGAGCAAGGCGCCGGTGGTGGCGTAGCCGTGTTGGTCGAGTTGGGTTTGGATTGCTGGCCAGTCGAGGGCGGCGACGCGGGATTCTATGCGGGTCATTCGGGATCTCCGTTCTTGACGAGAGTTTGCCCGATAGGCTGTGCCGCCTGCACTCCGGGTCTTGCTCGCGAGCGCTGCGCGCATGAGGGGAGTGGCCATAAAGAACAAAGTTTTTTGCTTCTTTTGTTCACAAAAGAAGGGCTTGCCTTCTGGGACGGGGTGCAGTGCCAAAGCGCACTGCACCCTACGCTTGCTTGCGATGAAGATCAGGCGTTCAGGGCGGCTTTTACGCGGGCGGCGGTGAGGGGGAGTTCACGCATGCGCAGTTTGGTGGCGTGGGCGAGGGCGTTGGCGAGGGCTGCGGCGGTGGGGCCGGCGGCGGCTTCTCCGGTGCCAAGGAAGGGGGCGCCGGGATGGTCTATGACGTGGACGTTGACCTGCTCGGGGACGGCGTTGAAGCGCATGATCGGGTAGCCGCGCCAGTCTCGGCTGGTGATTCCGGTGCGGTCGAAGGTGACTTGTTCGAACAGGGTCCAGCTGGCGGATTGGATGACGCCGCCTTGGGTTTGGTTGATGATGCCGTCGAAGTTGACGGCCTGGCCGCTGTCGATGGCGACTTCGGCGCGGATGAGGCGGACTTCGCCGGTCTCGCGGGAGACGGAGATTTCCAGGGCGATGGCGAAGTAGGCGGCGAGGTTCTTGTAGCGGGCGAAGGCGAAACCTCGGCCGTGGTTGGCAGGGAGTTTGGTTTGGGTGTTCCAGCCGAATTTCTCGGCCGCGAGATTGATGACGTCGCGCGCCCTTGGGTCGGAGAGATGGGCGAGGCGAAAGGCGACCGGGTCGGCGCCAGCTGCTTCGGCCAGTTCGTCGATAAAACTTTCGATGGTGAAGACGTTGGTGTAGGCGCCGAGGCCGCGCATGGCGGAGACGCGGAGCTTTTCTTCGGGGATGAAGTGGGAGGTGATTTTGGCGTTGGCAATGTCGTAGAGCGGAATTCCGTTGCGGTCGCCGCCGCCTTCGGGTTGCGGGATGGCGTTGGGGGGTTGTGGCTTCAGGGGCTCGGCGATGTGCCAGCTGGCAAGGAGGCGGGCGCCGTTGCCGGGGCGGTTGGAATGGGTGTTGCTCCAGACTCCGTATTGCCAGTCTGCGATCTTGCCGTTGGCATCGAGGGACGCTGAGACTTCGGTGACCATGGCGGGGGTGTAGGGCTCCCACGCGTTTTCCTGCTCGCGCGTCCATTGGACGCGGACGGGTTTGCCAGGCAGGGCGCGGGCGAGCATGGCGGCATCGGCGGCGGCATCGTCGGCGCCGTTGTGGCCGTAGCAACCAGAGCCTTCGACGTGGATGAGGCGGATTTTGGCAAGCGGCATTTTCAGGAGGTCGGCGATGGCGGCACGATCAGGGAAGACGCCTTGGGTGTGCGTCCAGACGGTGATCTGGTCGCCTTCCATGAGGCCCACGGCGCAGGAGGGGCCAATGGCGGCGTGCATGCCGTAGGGCCTGCGGAAGCTGGCGGAAAGCGTACGGTCGTTGGTGGGCAGATTGGCTTTCTTGTCGAGAATCACTGTGTCGTTGGAGGGGAGGCCTCGGATGACGCTATAGATTTCCGATTGGGCGGGGAGTGGGGTGCCCTCGCTCCATTTCGCACCTTGGGCCAGGAGCCGCATGGCCTGGACGGCCTGCCACTCGCCTTGGGTGACGACGGCGAGATAGGAGCCGTTGCGGACGATCTCGATCAGGCCTGGAACAGATTCGGCGGCTGCGGTGTCGAGGCTGAGAAGGGTGGCGCCGTAGGTGGGGGGACGGACCATGCGGGCGTGGACCATGCCGGGAAGGCGCATGTCGTGGACGTAGGCGGCGCCGCCGGTGACCTTGGCGGGGATGTCGATGCGTCGGGTTGGTTTGCCGATGATGGTGTGTGTGGCGGGGTTTTTGAGTTTTATGGTGGCGCTGGCCTTACGGTCCAGTGCGATGGCTGGGACAAGGTCGGCGTAGGGGATGCGGGTTCCGTCTGGGGCGACGACGGCGCTGTTCTGGGTGGTGAGACCGGCGGCGGGAATTGCGAGTTTGGTGGCGGCGGCTTCGACGAGCATGAACCGCAGTTCGGCGGTGGCGTTGAGGATGGCGGTGCCGCTGTCCTTCATCGACAGGCTGCCGGAGGTGTAGCCTTCGTTAGGTGTCAGCTTTGTGTCAGGCCCGAT
>JBBROR010000096.1:0-10142 GCA_038229175.1 Acetobacterales bacterium
CTACGAATTCACCAACAACGAGGTGAACGGCAACGTCTACCGCCGTCTCGTCACCCCCGACGAGAAAGACCACAGCAAGGTCATCGGCGACCTCGCCGAAAGCTGGGTCATCAGCCCAGACGGCAAAACCTTTACCTTCAAGCTGAAAACGACGTCCAAATTCCCCTCCGGCAAGGCCGTCACCGCCGAAGACGCCGCCTTCTCCATGCAGCGCGTGGTCAAGCTGAACAAAACGCCCGCCTTCATCATCACCCAGTTCGGCTTCACCAAAGACAACGTCGACAGCCTCATCGTCGCCAAAGACGCCGCCACCCTGGTCATGACGCTGCCATCCGCCGCCGCCCCCAGCTTCGTGCTGTTCTGCCTGTCCGCCGCCGTCGGCTCCATCGTCGAAAAAGCCACCGTCATGAGCCACGACGTGGCCGGCGATCTCGGCAACGCTTGGCTGAAGGGCCACTCCGCCGGCTCCGGCGCCTACCAGCTCGTCGAATGGGTGGCGAGCGACCACATCACCATCGAGGCCAATCCGAATTCCGGCATTCCCGTGGGCGTCAAGCGCGTCTCCATCCGCCACGTGCCCGATCCCTCGGCCCAGATGCTGATGCTCACCAAGGGCGATGCGGACATCGTGCGCGACCTCACGCCCGATCTGCTCAAAAGGGTCCAGGCCGAAAAGGCGTTCTCCACCACCTCGTCCGGCCAGGGCTCGTCGATGTATATCGCGATGAACCAGAACCATCCGGAACTGGCCAAACCGCAGGTGCGCCAGGCCATCAAATGGGCGATCGACTATGAGGCCATCGCCAAGAACATCACCCCCAACCTGTGGGTCGTGGCCCAGGGCTTCCTGCCCCCCGGCCTGCCCGGCGCCATGACAGCCAAGCCGTTCAAGAAAGACGTCGCCAAGGCAAAGGCTCTGCTGGCCGAGGCAGGCTTGCCCAACGGCTTCGAAGTCACGATGGACTTCATCACCGCAGCACCCAACGCCGATATTGCCCAGGCCATCCAGGCCGATCTCGCGGCCATCGGCATCAAGGTCAACCTCGTCGGCGGCGAGCAGAAGCAGGTCATCACCAAAACCCGCGCCCGCACCCACCAGATGGCCATGCTGGTCTGGGGCACGGACTATTTCGACCCGAACTCCAACAGCCAGGCCTTTTGCGAAAACCCGGACGACGGCAACGACAGCAAACTGAAAATCCTCGCCTGGCGCAGCCACTACGTCGACAAGGAACTGAACGACATGTCGCTCGCCGCCACCAAGGAGCTGGACGGCGCCAAGCGCATCAAGATGTATCAGGACATGCAGGTGAAGTTCGCCGAGCGCGCGCCCTTCGCCATGCTGCTGCAGAAAATCTCCTCGGCCGGCCTCGGCCGCGGCGTGAAAGGCTTCACCATCGGGCCGCTGCCCGACTTCACCAAGTTCTCCGACATCAAGAAGGCATGAGAAACACAGCAACAAGGCTGGCGGGGGTCTCCGCCAGCCTGCTTCTGACGTTGTTCGGGCTGGTGTTCGTCACGTTCTTCATCGGCCGGGTCATGCCGATCGACCCCGTTATCGCCATCGTCGGCGATCACGCCCCTGAAGACGTGATGCAACGCGTCCGCCTGGAACTGGGGCTGGACCGCTCATTGTTTGTGCAGTTCGGCATCTACGTGGCCCATCTGGTTCACGGCGACCTGGGCCGATCCGTCATGACATCCAACACCGTCGTGGAAGACATCACCCGCTACTTCCCCGCCACGATCGAACTGGCCACCGTCGCCATCATCATCGCCACAATCATCGGCGTCCCCCTCGGCGTGCTGGCGGCCGTGAAACAGGGCACAAAACTCGACCAGGCCATCCGTGTCTTCTGCCTCGCCGGCCATTCGGTGCCCATCTTCCTCCTCGCCCTGATGTCGCTGTTGATCTTCTACGCCACCCTCGGCTGGGCCCCCGGCACCGGCCGCTCCGACATCGGCCTCGAAGGCACGGTCCCCGTCGTCACCGGTTTTTTAACAGTCGACACCGCCATCGCGCTCGATTGGGACAGCTTCTACGACGCCTGGGCGCACCTGATGCAGCCCGCCGGCGTGCTCGCCTATTTCTCCATGGCCTATATCGCCCGCATGACCCGCGCCTTCATGCTGGATGCACTCGCCGGCGAATACGTCATCACCGCCCGCGCCAAGGGCCTGTCCGCCGCCCGCGTCATCTGGAAACACGCATTTGGCAATATCGCCGTCCGCCTCGTCACCGTCCTGGCCCTCACCTATGCCGGCCTGCTTGAAGGTGCGGTGGTGACGGAAACCGTCTTCTCCTGGCCCGGCCTCGGCCAATACCTCACCGTGTCGCTGCTCAACGCCGACATGAACGCCGTCCTCGGCGCCACCCTCGTCGTAGGCCTCATCTACATGGCGCTGAACCTTTTGGCCGACACCGCCTACCGCCTGCTCGACCCGAGGGTGAAATGAGCGGCGTGCTGGACCGCGCCTGGCTCCTGTCAGACGCACCCGCGTCGCGCGCCCAGGCCGCCTGGGGCCGCCGTTTTCGGCTGTGGCAGGATTTCGCCGCCAACAACCTGGCCATGGCTGGGCTCATCATCGTGGTCGTCCTGGTGATCCTCGCCATCGCGGCCCCCCTCCTGGCGCCCTACAACCCCGCCGCCCAGGAACTGTCGAACCGTCTGTCCGTCCCCACCGCCAGCCACTGGCTCGGCACCGACGAACTCGGCCGAGACGTGCTCTCCCGCCTGCTGTTCGGCGCCCGCGTCACCCTCGGCATGGTCATCGCCGTCGTCATCCTCGTCGCCCCCTTCGGCCTGGCCATCGGCTGCATCGCCGGCTATTTCGGCGGCTGGGCCGATCAGGCGCTGATGCGCATCACCGACATCTTTTTGGCCTTCCCCCGCCTGATCCTCGCACTCGCCTTCGTCGCCGCCATAAAACCCGGCATCACCAGCGGCATCATCGCCATAGCGCTCACCACATGGCCGCCTTACGCCCGCCTCGCCCGCGCCGAAACGCTCACCATCCGCAACACCGACTACATCGCCGCCGTAAGGCTCACCGGCGCGTCCTCCTGGCGCATCATCCTGCGCCACGTCGTGCCCATGTGCCTCGGCTCGCTCATCGTCCGCGTCACCTTGGACATGAGCTCCATCATCCTGTTCGCAGCCTCGCTCGGCTTCCTCGGCATGGGCGCCCAGCCGCCGTCGCCGGAATGGGGCGCCATGATCGCCACCGCCCGGCGCTTCTTCCTCGACCAATGGTGGGTGCCACTGATGCCCGGCATCGCCATCTTCGTGGCCTCTCTTGCCTTCAACCTGCTGGGCGACGGCCTGCGCGACGTATTGGATCCCAAACAGCGATGATGGTCCGGATCGAAAATCTGACAATTTCCTTCCCCTCACCCCAGGGCATGAGCCAGGCCGTCCGCGGCGTGTCGATGAATCTCGGCGCCGAAAAACTCGGCATCGTCGGCGAGAGCGGCAGCGGCAAATCGCTCACTGCCCGTGCCCTCCTGCGCCTGCTCCCTCCCGCCGCCCAAGTCACCGCCGACCGCCTGGAATTCGACGGCATCGACATCCTCAAAGCCAGCGAACGCGACATGCGCGCCATCCGCGGCAAACGCGCCGGCCTCATCCTCCAGGATCCAAAATACTCGCTGAACCCCATCATGACCGCCGGCAGCCAAATCGCCGAAGCCTGGCGCAACCAACGTAAAGGCTCGGCCCGCGAGGCCCGAGAAGCCGCCATCGACCTCCTCGCCCAGGTGCAAATCCGCGACCCCAGGCGCGTGGCCGATAGCTACCCCCACGAACTCAGCGGCGGCATGGGCCAGCGCGTCATGATCGCCATGATGCTGGCGCCGGACCCCGAACTCCTCATCGCAGACGAACCCACGTCAGCACTCGATGCCTCCGTCCAGGCCGAAATCCTCCGCCTCATGGAAGACCTCGTCTCCCGCCGCGGCATGGGCCTTATCCTCATCAGCCACGATCTCCCGCTGGTCAGCCATTTCTGCGACCGCGTCGCCGTCATGTATGCCGGCCGCGTGGTCGAAGAACTCGCCGCCCAAGACCTCGTTCGCGCCCAACACGCCTACACCCGCGGCTTGCTAGATTGCCTCCCCACGCTCTCCCACCCCAAAACGCGACTGCCCGTGATGTCGCGCGACCCGGCCTGGCTCACATGATCCCCAGCGGAGCAGTGCTTTGATCACCGTCGAAAACCTGCGCGTAAAATTCGGCTCCATCGAAGCCGTCAGCGGCGTCACCTTCGCGGTGGGGGAAGGCCAAAGCTTCGGCATCGTGGGCGAATCGGGCTCTGGCAAATCCACCGTGCTCCGCGCGCTGGCCGGTCTCAACGACGACTGGACCGGACGCATGACCATCGCCGGCAAGGCGCTTGCCCCCAAACGCGGCCGAGACTTCTTCCGCCGCGTCCAGATGGTCTTCCAAGACCCCTACGGCTCGCTCCACCCCCGCCAAACCGTGGACCGCGCGCTGTCCGAACCCCTGCTGGTCCACGGCATTGGCGACATTGATCGCAGAATCCGCCAGGGCCTGTCCGAAGTCGCACTCCCCAGCGCCGCCCGCTTCCGCTTCCCCCACCAGCTCTCCGGCGGCCAACGCCAACGCGTCGCCATCGCCCGCGCCCTGATGTCCGAACCCGACGTGCTGCTGCTCGACGAGCCCACCTCCGCGCTCGATGTCTCCGTCCAGGCCGAAGTCCTCAACCTCCTCGCTGACCTGCAGGACCGCAGAAAACTCACCTACGTCATGGTCAGCCACAACCTCGCCGTCATCGCCCATATCTGCCCCCAGATCGGCGTCATGCAGGGCGGCGAAATGGTCGAAATGCTCTCTGCGGACGACCTCCGCGAGGGCCGCGTGAAGCACCCGCACACCGCCGACCTCCGCAGGCTCAGCACCGAGCTCGAAGAAGCGTGACCAACGCCCTGATGGTGCCAATGCGCGACGGCATCCGCCTCGCCACCAGCCTTCATTTCCCCAACGGCCCCGGCCCGTTCCCGGTGGTCCTCGAACGCACCCCCTACGGCCGCGACGAGATCAGCCGCAGCGAAGTCACAGCCGACAACCCCACCCCCATCACCCGCGCGGACCTCGCCAAAACCTTCACCGATTCCGGCTACGCCGTGGTGTATCAAGACAACCGCGGCCGCCACGACAGCGAAGGCCTGTTCATAAAATACCTGTCCGACGCGAACGACGGCTTCGACTGTTGCGCGTGGATCGTGGCGCAGCCCTGGTGCGACGGCCGCATCTGCACCATGGGCCTGTCCTACGCCGCCCACACGCAGGCCGCCCTCGGATGCGCCGGCGCCCCCGGCGTCGTGGCCCAGGTGCTGGACTCCGGCGGCTTCTCCAACGCCTGGACCGGCGGCATCCGCCAGTTCGGCGCCTTCGAACTCAAACAAGCCACCTGGGCCCACAAACAGGCGCTCCTCTCCCCCGAAGCCCAAGCCGACCCCATCATGCGCGCCGCCCTGGATGCGGAGGACATAAGCGACTGGTTCACCCGCATGCCCTGGAAGCCCGGCCACTCGCCCTTGCGCCACCACCCCGACTACGAAGCCTATCTCTTCGACCAATGGCGCCACGGCGCCTTCGGCCCGTTCTGGCAACAACCCGGCATCTGGGCCGAGGGATTCTATTCGAACTACGTCCCGGCCAACTGCGTCCATATGTCGAGCTGGTTCGACCCTTATTCGCTCACCGCCTGCACCAACTATCGCGGCCTCAAGCACCGCGGCCCGCAACGCCTCATTCTCGGCCCCTGGACCCACGGCAACCGATCCGTTCAGATTTTTGGAGATGTCGATTTCGGCCCCGCCGCCACCGTCGACTCCTGGGCCGGCAACTGGCGCGCCTATCGCCTGCAACACTTCAACAGCGTCATCCACAGCACCGAAAACCCCGAACCCCTTGTGCGCGTCTTCCGCATGGGCGGCGGCACCGGCCAACGCACCAGCGAAGGACATCTCGACCACGGCGGCGAATGGTTATCTTTGACAGACTGGCCGGCCCCCAACGCCACGATGGTCCGCTACCACCCCCAGGCCTGTGGCAGCCTCAACACCAAAGGCCCGGGGCAGGGGGCCCTCTCCTACGATTTCGACCCCGCCCACCCCGTGCCCACCATCGGCGGCAACCTCACCAGCCTAGAGCCGGTCGCCGTCGGCGGCGCCTTCAACCAGGTCGAGGCCGCGGCCTTCTTCGGCTGCACACCCCCCTACCTCCCACTCGCCTCCCGACCCGACATCCTCGTCTTCCAAACCGAACCCCTCACCACCGACACCGACATCGTCGGCGAAATCGCCTGCACGCTTACAATCTCCACCGACGCCCCCGACACCGATTTCACCGCCAAACTCATCGACGTCCACCCGCCCAGCCAAGACTACCCTTCCGGCTACGCGATGATCCTAACCGACGGCATCTGCCGCCTCCGCTACGCCGAAGACCCCACAAAGGAACGCTTCCGCACCCCAGGCGAACGCGTGACGATAACCATCACCCTCTACCCCACCGCCAACCGCTTCCGCGCCGGCCATCGCATCCGCCTCGACATCTCCAGCTCGAATTTCCCCAAATTCGACGTCAACCCCAACACCGGCGAACCCGACGGCGCCGCCATCCGCCGACGCATCGCCGTGAACACAATCCACCTGGAGGCAAGCCACCTACTGCTCCCCCACCTCTCGGCGTAGGATGGGTAAGCGCCAGCGCCACCCATCACGCCCACGAACAATCACGGGACCCAACCCATGCCCCAACCCACCCACATCTCCGCCCTCGGCATCCCCCCCGAAGCCGACCTCGCCCCCGACCTGAAACTCATCTGGGACAAATGCCGCGAAAAACTCGGCTTCGTCCCCAACGTCTTCCAGACCCTGAGTTTGAAACCCCAACGCCTGCGCGACTTCATGCAGATGTTCAACGAAATCATGCTCTCCGAAAGCCGCCTCTCAAAACTCGAACGCGAGATGGTCGCCGTCGTCGTGTCCTCCGTGAACCGCTGCTACTACTGCCTCGTCTCCCACGGTGCCGCCGTCCGCAAACTGTCCAACGACCCTGCGCTCGGCGAAATGCTGGTCGTCAACTACCGTGTCGCCCCGCTGGACCCCCGCACCCGCGCCATGCTCGATTTTGCCTGGAAACTGACAGCCACACCCGCCGAGGTGGTCGAAGCCGACCGCGACGCGCTGCGCACCGCCGGTCTCGCCAACGAAGACATCTTCGACCTCGCCCAGGTCATCGGCCTGTTCAACCTGTCCAACCGCATGGCCATCGCCACCGACATGATGCCCAACGCCGAATATCACGTGGCCGGTCGCTAGACCGCCGCCGCGCACAGCAACCCCCACACCACAGCTAGGGCCCAGCGAAAAGTTGTCCACAACATCTTGCGAAACGGTCGGTGATATGCGTTGACGCAGCCCCAGCGCGGCGGCAGGTTCGAGTAATGCCAAGCGATACCACACCCCGCCCCCAGATCCGAGTCCGTGGACGCTCGTTCATGGCCTTCGTGGTGGCACCCGAGCCGCCATTGCGGGCCTGGCTGGCCGAGCTTGACGTGCAGATGAAACGCTCCCCCGGCTTCTTCGAGGCGCGCCCCGCCGTCATCGATTTCGGCGCCCTCACCCGCGCGGAACCCGGCATCGACACGCTGATCGCCGAACTCGAAAAACGCGGCCTCAGCGTGATCGACGTGGAGAACGCCGCCGAACTTCCTGGCGCCGACCCCTGGCGGCGTCGCCTGATAGGCGGCCGCGAAACCGGCCCGGTCGAACTCGCCGCCGAACCCCCCGTCGCCACCGCCGAAGACAACGCCCTTCTCATGGCCGAAAACGTCCGCTCCGGCCAATCCGTGGCCTTCCTGCGCGGAGACGTCACGGTGGTGGGCGCCGTGTCCTCCGGCGCCGAGGTTCTGGCCGGCGGCACCATCCACATCTACGGCACGCTCCGCGGTCGGGCACTCGCCGGCGCCGTCGGCAATTCCGCCGCCCGCATCTTCTGCACCCGCTTCGAAGCCGAACTGGTCTCGATCGACGGGTTCTACCAGACCGCCGACACCATCGACCCCGCGTTGCGCGGCCGCGCCGTCGAAATCCGCTTGGTGGACGAAGCCATCGTCATAACGAAACTTGGCTAGAGCATCGTAAGATGCTCGCTCTTACATTTGGCTAAAGCATGAGTAAGGAAAAGCAAATGGCCAAAGTCGTCGTGGTTACATCGGGCAAGGGAGGCGTCGGCAAGACCACGTCCACCGCAGCGCTCGGTGCCGCACTCGCCCAGACCGGCGACAAGGTCGTCGTCGTCGACTTCGACGTCGGCCTGCGCAATCTCGATCTCATCATGGGCGCCGAACGCCGGGTGGTGTTCGACATGATCAACGTCATCCAGGGCGAGGCCAAGCTCACCCAGGCCCTGATCCGCGACAAACGCCTCGACAACCTCTCGCTGCTGCCCGCCTCGCAAACCCGCGACAAGGACGCACTCACCAGCGAAGGCGTCGCCAAGGTGATCGCCGAGCTGCGCGAAAAGTTCGACTGGGTCCTGTGCGACAGCCCCGCCGGCATCGAACGCGGCGCCAGCCTTGCCATGCACCACGCCGACATCGCCATCGTCGTCACCAACCCCGAAGTCTCGTCAGTGCGCGACAGCGACCGCATCATCGGCATGCTCGACAGCAAAACCGAACGCGCCGAAAAAGGGCTGCGCATCGAAAAGCACCTATTGCTCACAAGATATGACCCCGTCAGAGCCGCAAGAGGCGACATGCTGAAGGTCGAAGACGTGCTGGACATCCTCTCCATCCCGCTGCTCGGCATCATCCCCGAAAGCCAGGAAGTCCTGCGCGCCAGCAACGTAGGCTCCCCCGTCACCCTCAGCGCCCCCATCAGCGCCCCCGCCCGCGCCTATTCCGACGCCGTGCGCCGCCTACGCGGCGAAACCGTCGAAATGCTGATCCCCACCGACAAGGTCGGCTTCATGGGCAAACTGTTCGGCAGGAGAGTCGCATGAGCAGCATTTTTGACATTTTCCGCCGAAGGCCCCCCACCGCAAATGCGGCGCGCGAACGCCTGCAAATTCTACTCTCCCACGAACGCGCCTCCGCCGGCCAGGAAGGCCTCGTCGCCCTGCTGCGCGAAGAGATTTTGGCTGTCATCGCCAAACACGTAAAACTCGACCGCGACCAAGTGCAGGTGAAGGTCGAACGCCTGGGCGACTCGTCGATTTTGGAGATCGACGTCACGATGCCGGTACTAGGCGCGAAGGTGGCAGCAAGGGCATAACCAAATTAAAGTTACGCGGGGCTATGGACTGACAATGAAGAGTACCAGACCCCACGCCAGCACCTTGAACATCCAGCCGCCAATCAACGCTGAGATTGCTGACACACTAGCACCCCAGGCTGAAAGTCGTTCGGCATGGTCCGTTAAGCAATTCCGTATCGGATCACGTAACGCATTGTATTGAACAACACGTCTAATGAGAGATTATGCCGGTGAGCTGCGCCGTAATCAAGGTTACATAAATACGACCAGCGACCACCCATCGCCGCAGACATCATCCGCTGCGCAGACGATTCACTCGTCACGGCCCAACAAAGAAGTCCGATCTTCTGAACATATACTTCCATTTTATTCATAATTATCCGTGTCGCATACTATGACGTTTATGATGCGTTCTTATCAAGTAATACAACCGGAACCTGAAGAGTCTTGACCTGATAAATGCTAAGATAGTACGTGAAAAATCTTTCGGCTATAAATGCAGGCCGTCGACATTGGTAATGTTTATCCGTGGACGGCGAATGTACATCCATCCATTCAAGTATAGAAAACAGATGTTCGACATATTTTCTAAAAAATGAGCTCCTCCAAATCGCCATATTGTACGGAACTAAGAGTTTTGAAGAGTCAAAAAAAGAGACTTCACCAGTTCCATGTCCCATCACCTCTCTCAAAGCAATGATAAATAGATCCCAGTCTTCAGGTATATGGTGACGTTTATAGTGGTCGGCGATCGATTCCCCTATTGGAATAGGCCGCGGGATGATCGTCAGATCTTGCTCCAAAATGCTCAAGGAAAATTCAAGCCACCTATCAGATGTCAAATATGCCAAAA
>JBBROR010000097.1:0-10115 GCA_038229175.1 Acetobacterales bacterium
AAGAATGTCGATCTGGCCGGATTGCAGGTTCACCAGCCGCACCGTGCTGTCCACCATCGACAGGAAGATCACTCTGTCCGGCCCCATCGCTGCATTGTTCCAGTGCCCCGGGTATCGATCCAGCACGATCCGGTCTTGCGCCACGCGTTGGGTGAACTTGTAAGGCCCCGAACATACCGGATTTGCCACAATCTCGTCGCGTGACTTGCCCAGGATGCGCGGCGACATCATCGTTCCCGGCCGGTTTGCCAACAGCGACAGCAGCGGTGCGTAAGGCCGCGAGAGAATGATCTTTGCTGTCAGGCGGTCTGGAGTTTCCACCGATACCACGGGTTTCAGCTCCGCCTTGCGCAGGCTCTCCGGTGCATTCTGGTAACGATGGATATTGGCGCGCACCGCATCGGAGGTGAACGGCTCGCCGTCCTGAAACGTCACCCCGTCGCGCAGCTTCAAGGTCAGCGCCAGTCCGTCGGCCGACCACGCCCACTCGGTGGCGAGGCCTGGCACGAAATCGAGCTTGTCGTTCACATCCAACAACTGGTCGCACATCCAGTTGGTAACGATCCGGTCGCCGTAGCTGCCGGAAGTTGCGGGGTCCAAAGGGTCAGGGTCCTGGTCAAGCGCCCAGCGCAGTGTGCCGGAAGCGTTGGCCGCACCTGTGGCCGACAACCAGGCACCCAGCGCCAATCCCAGAAGGCCGATGCGTTTAAGAACCATCTCGTGAACTCCGAACTGCCTGGAGCATGCAAGCAGAGCGGGCCGGTCTTGCGAAGAGGTCTTCTTGCTTACAAACCGGAAAACAACGCGGTCGACAGATATCGCTCGGCAAAGGACGCCGCGATGCAAACGATCAACTTGCCCTCGTTCTCGGGCAACAATGCCAGATCCACCGCGGCGCGCACCGATGCCCCGGATGAAATCCCCACCGGCAGCCCCTCCAGTTGCGCACAACGCCGTGCCATCGCCACAGCCTCACGCTCAGACACGCGGATCACCCCGTCCATCAGCTCCAACGCCAGATTGGCTGGCTGGAACCCTGGCCCCAAGCCCTGCAATCCATGCGGCCCCGGCTCATCACCTGACAGCACGGCACTTTCGGATGGTTCGATGGCGAACACCCGCAGCCCCGCGCGGCGTGGCTTAAGTCGCCGCGCAATCCCGGTCAGCGTGCCGCCGGTGCCCGCCCCGCCCACCACGATGTCGACCAGCCCGGCCGTATCGGTCCAGATCTCCTCGGCGGTGGTCGCCTCGTGAATGGCGGGATTGGCCGGATTTTCGAACTGCCGCGGCATCCAAGCGCCTTCGGTGGCGGCAAGAATGGCCTCAGCCCGCGCGATGGCACCGGCCATCCCGGCCCGCGCCGGCGTCAGTTGCACCTCTACCCCCATCAGCCGCAACATCTTGCGCCGTTCGATCGACGCCCCCTCCGGCATCGTCACAATCAGCCGGTAGCCGCGTGCCGCCGCCACAAAACCCAGGGCGATACCGGTATTGCCCGATGTCGGCTCCACCAGAACGGAGCGATCCGGCGCGATCAACCCTTCCGCCTCGGCCTGCATAATCATTGCAAGCCCGATACGGTCCTTCACCGAGCCCAACGGGTTGAAGAATTCCAGCTTCACCGTCACGTCGGCACGAAGGCCATCCATTGCGGAAATCCGCGGAATCCGCACCAGCGGCGTGGCCCCCACCGTCTCCAGAATACTTCCGTAGATCCGCCCGCGCGCCGGCGCTGCCGTGAACGGTGAGAATGAAGCCGGCACGGTGAAGGGGGTGTTCATCGTCAGAGATTATCACATAAATGTTTCGTGGTTTAGTATCGCCGCCCAAAGGAGATCCGTGAATGCTGATACGCCGAGACCGCGCGATGGTGGCTGTGACGATCATGCTTGATGTGGCGTTCCATGCCGGTCGCGCCGCCACCGTCAGCGCGTCGGACATGGCCGAGCGGCTGGGCATGGCACGCCGCGGGATGGAGCCGCTGCTGCAAACGCTGTCCCGCGCCGGCCTTCTCGAATCGGTCCGCGGCCCGCGCGGCGGCTATCGCCTGGGTCGGCCCCGCCGGGATATCAGCCTATCGGATATCGTGAAGGTTGCCGTCGCAGGGCCAGCGGAGGCGGGGGACGGTGCGGATGGCCCCAGCGGCCGCTTGCAGTCAGATGTGATCGATCCGCTTTGGGCTGAGATGGATGTCGCGGCGCAGGCACGCCTGGCGGCATTGACGCTGGAGGACCTGTTGAAGCGAGCCACCTCGGTAGGCCTGCGCCGCCCGGCGGCCGAGCCGATCATCTTCACAATCTGACACGCCCTGGTCTGATCTGGCGACCCACGTCTCGTCAGATCGAAGGGATTGGACCAACCATTCAACTGACGAAAATCGCCCCTGCCACCGTGATCGCCAGAGCTGCCAGGCCCAGCCAGCTGACATAGGCTGCGTCATCGTGCATGGCGTCCGGCGCAATAGCCGCAATGCGGCAAGCCGGATTTGGCCCCGGCACGCTGTCGGGGTCCACGTCGAAATGGCCTGGATTGAGCATGGACACTTCCAAATTCCCCAATTCAATTCGTGAAATAAATTATACCACCTCGGAGTGTGGCTGCAAGATCTCTTGGGCAAAATTCACTTGATAAACCGTATAATTGTGATAACCACCTATGGCCCACCGCGCGGACTTGGATGCTGCTGCCCCCATGGTTTTCCTTTGGCGGATGATACTACAGAATAAAACGTGAATAAGATTGGTGAATTTCACCCATTTCGAACGCCGAGGAATTGAACCGGTCATGAAGCTGTTCGTTGTAACCGCCACACGCCTGCGTGACGGAACCATCCTGTGGCTTGGAAAGGGCCGGGTCTGGAATGAGCGCTTTGCCCTGGCCTACCCCATGCCGGAAGCGGATCTCGGCGCCGAGCTCGCCTTCGGTGCCGCGGAAGTGGCCGCCCAGCGTGTCATCGGGGTCTACAAGGTTGAGGTCGACGACCAGCACGGCCAGATCACGCCGGCCACCACGCGAGAGCGCATCCGTGCCGTAGGCCCCAGCGTCCGCCCGGACCTCAGCTACGCCCACTCAGTGGGAGATCGCTGATATGGACACCGCCACCTCGATCATTCGGGCATCCGGCTCCGCCCAGACCGGGATCTACCATTACGATGCGTTGGATCGGGAATATCTCGAACGTCGCGCCGAGGAATTCCGCGAGCAGGTGCAGCGCCGCCTGGCAGGCGGGCTGACGGAGGACGAGTTCAAGCCGCTGCGGCTGATGAACGGCCTGTATCTCCAACTGCACGCCTACATGCTGCGCGTTGCCATTCCCTACGGCGTGTTCAGCTCCACCCAGATGCGCAAGCTCGCTTATGTCGCCCGCAAATATGATCGCGACTACGGCCATTTCACCACGCGGCAGAACATCCAGTTCAATTGGATCAAGCTGGAACAGGCGCCGGATATCCTGGCCGACCTCGCCGAGGTGGACATCCACGCCATCCAAACCAGCGGCAACTGCATTCGCAACGTCACCACCGACCAGTTCGCCGGCGCCGCTGCCGACGAGATCATCGACCCCCGCGTCTATGCCGAGATCCTGCGCCAGTGGTCCACGGACCACCCCGAATTCCTGTTCCTGCCGCGCAAGTTCAAGATAGCACTCACCGGCAGCGCGCACGACCGCGCCGCCATCAAGCTGCACGACATCGGTGTGCTGACCACCCGCAATGCCGAGGGCGAGCCAGGCTTTTGCATCTACGTCGGCGGCGGGCTCGGGCGCACGCCCGTCATCGGCGTGAAAATCCGCGAATGGCTCCCGGTTTCAGACCTGCTGCGCTACATGGAAGCGATTCTGCGCGTCTATAACGCCGCTGGCCGGCGGGACAACATCTACAAGGCCCGCATCAAAATTCTCGTCCGCGAAACCGGCGCCGTCTGCTTCGCCGAGATGGTGGAGCAGGAATTCGCCAGCCTCTCCGGCGACCGTTTCAATCTTTCGCCCGACGTGGTCCAAGCCATAAGCGCCCGCTTTGGTGCGCCGAATTTTGCCACCTTGGCGCCGGAATCGCCCGCCTTCGAAAAGGCCATCGTCGAAAACGCCGATTTCGCGCGCTGGGTGAGCACAAACACCCATCCGCATCGCATGCCCGGCTATATCAGTTCCGTCATCTCGCTGAAGCCGATTGGCGGCATTCCCGGCGATGCCACGTCGGCGCAGATGGACATCATGGCCGACCTCGCCGACCGCTACTCGTTTGGCGAGCTGCGCGTGGCGCATGAGCAGAACCTGGTGCTGGCCCATGTCCGCAAGGACGACATGCTCGCGCTTTGGCAGGAACTGCAGGCGCCTGGCATCGCCACGCCGAACATTGGCCTGGTCACCGACATCATCGCCTGCCCGGGCCTGGACTACTGCGACCTCGCCAACGCCCGCTCCATCCCGATTGCCCAGCGCATCAGCGAGCGTTTCGCCGACCTGGCCCGCCAGCACGACATTGGCGAACTGCACATCAACATTTCCGGCTGCATCAACGCCTGCGCGCATCATCATGTGGCGCATATCGGCATCCTCGGCGTCGATAAACACGGCCAGGAGGCATACCAAATCACCCTCGGCGGTGCGGCCGACGAGAAGGCCGCACTCGGCCAGTTGCTCGGCGCTGCGGTGCCGGCCGAAGCGGTGCCGGACCTGATCGAGACGGTGGTGGGCGTCTACCTGGCTGAGCGCAGCCCCGGCGAATTGTTCATCGACACCTTCCGCCGTATCGGCATGGCGAAATTCAAGGAGGCCACGCGCGATGGCCAACGCTGAAACCGTCACAATTCCAACTGCCCTGGTGATCGATCGCTCCGGCCAGCCGGTCCCGAACGCCTGGACCACGCTGGCCGCCGATGCCGAGCTGCCGGTTTCTGGCCCCGTTATCTTGCCGCTTGCCCGCCTGCTGGCCGAGCCCGCCTCCCTGGCGTTGCCCGGCGGCATCGGTGCCCTGATCGGCCCGGAAGACGATCTTGGCACGCTGATGCCCTTGCTCGCGAAACTGGCGCTGGTCGCCATCGCCTTCCCAAAATTCCGCGACGGCCGGGGCTTCACGCAGATGCGCTCTCTGCGAGAACACCAGGGCTACACTGGCGAAATCCGTGCCACCGGCCATCCGCTGCCGGACCAGTTTCTCAACCTTGTGCGCTGCGGCGTCACCTCGGTCGACCTGCCGCAGGGCCAGGATGCCGCGGTATGGGCCTCGGTCCTGAAGCTGCACGGCGGGCTCGACACCCGCCCGGTGGCCGAACGCCCGCTGCCGCTGCTGCGCCGCCTCGCAGTGCCGTTCGCCCCCTGACAGCCCTGACAGCCCTGACAGCCCTGCGATCCCGGATGTGGTGAGCAACAACTCTGCGAGACATCCGGATCAGGCCGGTGTCATGAAAGCTTCATAAAATTGAAATCTTCTGGTCGCGGTGTCTGCGTAGCTTGCGCCTCGCCGATGAAAAGGTGAGGCCGGGCGACCGGCCTCTCGGCATCTTGTTCGGATGTCCGTACCCGACCCCACGGAGGATTTATGAAGCTTTCATCAACAGCCCTGGCATTCGCTCTGGCAACCGTCTCGCTCGCCGCCACCGCCCAGGCCCAGCAGATCACCGGCGCAGGCGCCACATTTCCAGCCCCCATCTACGCCAAATGGGGCGAAGCCGCGAAGACGGCCATCGGCATCGAGCTGAACTACCAGGGCATCGGCTCCGGCGGTGGTCAGAACCAGATCACCAACCGCACCGTTGATTTCGGCGCCTCGGACGCACCGATGGACGCAGGCAAGCTCGAAGCCGCAAAGCTGCTGCAGTTCCCCGCCGTCATGGGCGCCGTGGTTCCCGTCATCAACCTCAAGGGCATTGACAGCAACCAGATCAAGCTGACCGGCGAGATTCTGGCAGACATCTACCTTGGCAAGATCACCAAGTGGAACGACCCGAAGCTGGTCGAGCTGAACCGTGGCATCACGCTGCCCAGCACCGCCATAGCCCCCGTCTATCGCGCCGACGGCTCGGGCACCACGTTCGTGTTCACCTCCTATCTCTCGGCCGTCTCGCCCGAGTGGAAAGAAAAGATCGGCGCCAACACCGCCGTGAAGTGGCCTTCGGGTGACGGTGCCAAGGGCAATGACGGCGTGGCCGCATCTGTGAAACAGGTTGCCGGCGGGATCGGCTATGTCGAGAACGCCTATGCCACCTCCGCCAAACTGACCACCACCCAGCTGCGCAACAAGGCCGGCAGCTTCGTCGAACCGACGCTTGCCGCCTTCTCGGCCGCTGCTTCCAACGGCGACTGGGCCGGTGCGAAGAACTACGCGGTCAGCCTGATCGACACCCAGGGCGCCACCTCGTGGCCCATCGTGTCGGCCACGTTCATCTTGCTGCCGAAGGATCCGAAAGACGGCGCGCGCAGCGCCAACGTTATGAAGTTCTTCGATTGGGCCTACAAGAATGGTGGCGAGATGGCCAAGGCTGCCGAATACATCGCCCTGCCTGCCTCCGTGCAGGATGCTGCTCGCAGCTCCTGGAAGGCGGAGATCAAAGATGCCTCAGGCGCCTCGATCTACAAGTAAAACCTAACCGATGGCGTGGGTGGCGATCCGCCAGGGTCGTCGTCCACGTTTTGACCGCATCTGAAATCGCACGCAGACGGAATCCAGCCTTGCCACACTCCGCAGTAGCAGCGCCCACCCGCAGAAGGTCCAGCGCATTTTCGGGCGATGCGATCTTCGCATTTCTGGCAAAGGCTGCCGGCGTTCTCGTGTTGGTGCTACTTGGCGCCATTATCGTCTCCCTGTTCATCGGCGCCCTTCCTGCGTTCCGCGCCTTCGGCATCGAATTCCTCTGGAATGTCGATTGGGACCCCAATCAGGCGATCTTCGGTGCCGCCGTGCCGATCTACGGTACCATTCTCACGTCGATGATCGCCATCCTCATTGCCGTGCCGATCGCTTTCGGCATCGCCTTCTACCTCACCGAGTTGGCGCCCAACTGGTTCCGCCGCCCGATCGGCACCGCGGTTGAACTGCTCGCCGCCGTGCCGTCGATCATCTACGGCATGTGGGGCCTGCTGGTCATCGCGCCGTTCCTGGCCAGCTCCATCCAGCCAGGCGTGATCGACGCACTCGACGGCATTCCGGTGCTGGAACTGCTGTTCCACGGTCCAGCACGCGGTAAGGGCGTCTTCACCGCGGCCCTTATTCTTGCGGTCATGATCATCCCATTCATCGCCGCCACCATGCGCGACGTCTTCATGACGGTGCCGCCAGTCTATAAAGAATCGGCCTACGGCGTGGGCTGCACCACGTGGGAGGTGATGCGCTCCATCGTCATCCCCTACACCCGCGTGTCGGTGGTCGGCGGCATTATGCTCGCACTTGGCCGCGCCTTGGGGGAGACGATGGCGGTCACATTCGTGATCGGCAACGCCAACCGTATCTCGCCCAATCTGTTCGGCTCGGGCGCCACCATCGCCTCGCTGGTGGCGCTGAATTTCGGCGAAGCCCAGCAGGGCAGCCTGCTGCTGTCCTCGCTGCTCGCCATCGGGTTCATCCTGTTCGTCATATCTTTCATCGTGCTGGCCATCTCGCGCACGTTGCTGAAGCCGAAGGCCGCGAAATGAGCACTCTGTCATTGGAGACCGCCCCATGAGTGGCACGCTCACCGCCTCCGCGCCGTCACGCAACCAAAGCGTGGCCGACAGCCTGTCCCGCTCGCGTCATCGTACGAACAGCATCGTCAAGGCACTTTGCATCCTGGCCACCGTGATCGGCCTGATGTTCCTGGGCTCCATCCTCTTCACCCTGCTCAATCTCGGCTTCGGCGGCCTGAACACGAAGGTGTTCACCAACATCACCCGAAGCGGCCCAGAGGGCGGCTTGGCCAACGCCATCGTCG
Source organism: Acetobacterales bacterium (assembly GCA_038229175.1). GTDB lineage: Bacteria > Pseudomonadota > Alphaproteobacteria > Acetobacterales > Acetobacteraceae > CAIQQQ01. The sequence continues at coordinate 7,906 of JBBROR010000097.1, forward strand.
GCACCCTGATACAAACCGCCCTCGGCACCGCCATCGGAACCCCCATCGGCCTGATGGTGGGCACGTATCTGTCGGAATATTCGGCCGGCTCCCAGCTCGGCAATGCGGTGCGCTTCGTGTCAGACGTGCTGCTGTCCGCGCCATCCATCCTCATTGGTCTGTTCGTGTATCAGATCATGGTGGCCGGCCGCGGCTATACCGGCTTTGCCGGCGGCGTGGCGCTGGCCATCATCGTGATCCCCATCGTGGTCCGCACCACCGAAGACATGCTGCGCCTGATCCCCACCGCGTTGCGCGAAGCGGCGGTGGCCCTTGGCGCGCCGAAATGGAAAAGCATCGTGCAGGTCTGCTACCCTGCGGCCTTGGACGGCATCGCCACAGGCGTGCTGCTTGCCATTGCCCGTGTGGCCGGCGAGACCGCGCCGCTGCTGTTTACCAGCTTCGGCAACAGCTACATGTCAACCGATCTCGGCAGCGCCATGGCAAGCCTGCCGCTGGCCATCTACCAGTTTGCCGGCCAACCCGATGCCGACCTGGTGCAGCTTGCCTGGGTGGGCGCATTGTTGATCACCTTCGGCGTTCTGGCCCTGAATATTGTCGCACGCGTCGTCCTGCGGCCGCGTATCTGAGGGATGTGAGATGAGCACGACAAACGAAGCTGTGAACGCTGGTGCACTCAGGGCCAATATCGGCGCCATGCGCGCGCGTTCGGCCGCCAATCTGAATGCCCCGCGCATTGCCATCAACAACCTGGATTTCTTCTACGGCACCAACCAGGCCCTGAAGGGGATCTGCCTCGACCTGCCGGAAAAGCAGGTCACCGGCATGATCGGCCCGTCCGGCTGTGGCAAGTCCACCCTGCTGCGCGTGCTGAACCGCATGTACGACCTCTACCCCGGCCAGCACGCCGAGGGTGAAGTGATGATGGACGGCGAGAACATCATCGCCCCCGGTGTCGACCTCAACCAGCTGCGCAGCCGCATCGGCATGGTGTTCCAAAAACCCACGCCGTTCCCGATGTCGATCTACGACAACATCGCCTTCGGCGTAAAACTTCACGAGAAGCTCAACAAATCAGCGATGGACGAACGGGTCGAATGGTCGCTCACCCGCGCCGCCTTGTGGGGAGAGGTGAAGGACCGCCTGCCCTCCTCGGCCATGGGCCTGTCCGGCGGCCAGCAACAGCGCCTATGCATCGCACGCACCATCGCCACACGCCCGGAAGTGATCCTGTTCGACGAGCCGACCTCGGCGCTCGACCCGATCAGCACGCTCAAGATCGAGGAGCTGATCGACGAGTTGAAGCATGATTTCACCATCGCCATGGTGACCCACAACATGCAACAGGCGGCTCGCTGCGCCGACCAGGTGGCCTTCTTCTATATCGGCGAACTGGTGGAGGTCGGCACCGCAACCCAGATGTTCACCTCGCCGCGGGAGAAGCGCACCCAGGAATACATCACCGGCCGCTTCGGTTAGTTGTTTTGAAGTCGAACAGTCCAACATCATTGTTCGAGTGACCGGCACACCGCCCCAACAGGGAAACAAAAATGGCATCCGACGCTGAGCATATCGTCAAGAGCTACCAGAACGAGCTGAACCGCCTGAGCACCCTGATCTCGGACATGGGCGGCATGGTGGAGCACCAGGTGGCCGATTGCTGCGACGCGGTGATCAATCGTAATGCCGAGGCAGCAACCGCCGCGGTCACTCAGGACCCCCAGGTCGACGCCGCCGAGAAGGAGATCGAGCAGTTCGTCATCCGCCTGCTGGCGCTGCGCCAGCCGATGGCTGGGGACCTGCGCCAGATCGTCTCGTCGTTGAAGATCACCGGCGATCTCGAACGCATCGGCGATTACGCCGCCAACGTGGCAAAGCGCAGCGGGGTCCTGCAACAGTTCACCTTGCCCTACACGCTGACCGGTCTCGCGCACATGACCCAACTGGTACAGCAGAACCTCAAGAACGTCATCGATGCCTTTGGCGAACGCGATCCGGACAAGGCACTCGAAGTCTGGCGTTCTGACGAAGTGATCGACGATATCTACAATGCGCTGTTCCGCGAACTCATCACCTACATGATGGAAGACCCGCGCAACATCACCCCTTGCACGCATCTCCTGTTCATCGCCAAGAACCTTGAACGAATTGGCGACCATGCCACCAACATCGCCGAGACGGTCTATTATGCGGCCACTGGCGAAACATTG
>JBBROR010000098.1:0-10058 GCA_038229175.1 Acetobacterales bacterium
GCCTTCGCCCGCGCCGCGCATGTGACGAAAATTGAAGTGATCAACACGCGAATCCAGGTTGCCAGCCTGGAGAACCGCGGGGCCGTCGGCAGCTTCGATCAGGCCAGCGGTCACTACACCCTGCTGACCGGCTCGCAGATGCCGCATTTCCTGCGTGATCTATTGGCAGACAACGTCTTTCGCATCCCGCGCGACCAGATGCGCGTTTTGATTGCCGATGTTGGCGGCAGCTTCGGCATCAAGAATTCTCTCTACCCCGAGCAGGCGCTGGTGCTGTACGCGGCCCGCCTGCTTGGCCGCGACGTCGCCTGGATCGGCGGTCGTGGCGATGGCTTCGTGTCCGACTACCAGGCCCGCGACAACGTGACATCAGGCGAACTGGCACTCGATGCGGATGGGAATTTCATCGGGTTGCGCGTGCATGCGATCGGGTCCATCGGCGCCTATCTGGCGCCCAAGGGCCAGCTGTCACCGACGGCGAACACCCAGGTGCTGGCAGGGGTCTATCGATGTCCCTGTATCCATGTCTGTGTGGATGGTGTGTTCAGCAACACCGCGCCCACCGAGGTCTATCGTGGCGCCGGACGTCCGGAGTCGGTCTATCTGCTGGAGCGCCTTGTGGAGCAGGCGGCGCGCGAGATTGGCCTCAGTGCTGCGGAACTGCGGCGCCGCAACCTGTTGCCAGCGGATGCCTGGCCGTTTCGCACAGCCCTTGGCCTTCTCTACGACAGTGGCGATTTTCCAGGCATGCTGGATGAAGCCTGCACACGCGCCGAGCTGGACAGTTTCGGCGCACGCCGCGTGGCCTCCGAAGCGCGCGGAAGGCTTCGTGGCACCGGCATGGCGCAGTATTGCGAACGCGTGGCCGGCGGCTGGTCTGAAAGCGCCTGGCTGGAAATGGGCCAGGACGGCCGCCTGACGGTGCTGACCGGCACCATGTCGAACGGGCAGGGGCACGAGACCGCCTTTGCCCAGCTTCTGTCCGCCCAGCTCGGGCTTGACGCTGATATGATCGACATCGTGCAGGGCGACACGGCGCGCATCCCCTCGGGCGCCGGCACCGGCGGCTCGGCTTCGCTGGGCATTGGCGGTGCTGCCATCGCCGCGGCGGGAAGCGACCTGGTGCGCAAGGCCAGGCCGCTCGCCGCCGACGCGCTGGAGGCGGCAGAATTGGATGTTGAATTCCGCGACGGTGTGTTCGCCGTGGTCGGCACGGATCATATCGTGGGCTGGGACGCGGTGATCGCCCGCATCGGCCCGGAGGGGCTGGCGGCCGATGGCCTCTACAAGCCGAGCAACCCGACCTTTCCCAATGGCTGCCACATCGCCGAGGTCGAGGTCGATCCTGAGACGGGCGAATGGACTGTCGATCGCTACACCATGGTGCATGATTTCGGGCGTGTGCTGAACCCGATGCTGCTTGAAGGGCAGTTGCAAGGCGGTGTTGTGCAGGGCATAGGTCAGGCGCTGTGCGAGCGCGTGGTGCACGATGCGGACGGCCAGGTGTTGACAGGCTCTTTCATGGACTATCAGATTCCACGGGCATCCGATCTGCCCAGCCTGGAGCTGATCTATCGTCCCACGGCGTCGCCTGCCAATCCACTGGGCATCAAAGGCTGTGGCGAGGCCGGCAATGCCGGTGCCAGCCCGGCCGTGATGAACGCCCTGGCAGACGCGCTGTGGGCGCACGGTGTCCGGCGCATCGACATGCCGGCCACTCCGGAACGCGTTTGGCAGGCGTTGGCAGCCGGACGTTGAGAACCCGACGTTGACAGCCACCTGCGACCAGCGCCACGCTTGCGTATCATTCACCGAACTGATGGAGGTTTCATGGAGACGATCAAAGGTCTGACACGCCGCGCGAGCCTGGCGCTTGCAGCAAGTTTCACCGCTTTGCCGATGCTTGGCATCTCCGGCCAGGCGCAGGCCGCACCGGTGCGTGGTGGCAAGATGATCTACGGCCGCTACGCCGACAGCATGTTCCTCGACCCCGTGCTGAACGACGCCAATGTCGACATCTGGGTGATGACCAACCTGTTCGACACGCTGCTGCAGCCGACCGCCGACGGCACCGGCGTGCAGCCGGGCCTTGCCACCAAGTGGATGTTGGAGGATGGCGGCAAGAAGCTGGTGCTGACGCTGCGCGAGGGCGTGAAATTCGCCAACGGCACGCCGATGGAAGCGTCTGACGTGAAGTGGTCGCTCGATCGTGCGCGCAACCCCAAGCTTGGGCCGTGGGGCGATCTGGTCAGCTCGATCGCCGACGTGGCGGTCACCAATCCGTCGACCATAACGATCATGATGAAGACGCCGGACCCTACGATCCTGGCGGCGCTTGCCACGTTCAACACAGCCATTCTGCCGCAGAAGCTGTTCGAAGCCGCTGCTGGGGCCACGGACGAGGAAAAAGCGAAAGCGTTCGCCGAACGCCCGATCGGCACCGGGCCGTTCCTGCTGTCCGATTGGAAACGCGAAGTCTCCATGAAGCTGGTGCGCAACCCGCATTACTGGAAGAAGGGCGCCGACGGCCAGGCTTTGCCGTATCTCGACGAGCTTGAATTCCAGATCATCAAGGACGACAGCACCCGCCTGCTGAAGCTGAAGGCTGGCGAGATCCATGGCACCGAGCTGGTGCCATTGACCCGGGTGAAGGAACTGCAGGCCGACCCCAACCTTCGCATGGAGCTGTGGCCATCCACCCGCGTCGTCTATCTATCGATGAACAATCGGCCGAAGCTGAAGGACGGCTCGGCCAACCCGCTGTCCAACGTGAAGGTGCGCCAGGCGCTGAATTATGCCGTCAACAAAGACGCCATGATCGCCATCGTGACGCAGGGCCAGGGCGTTCCCATGACATCGTTCATGAGCCGCACAACGCCGCTTTATTTCAAGCAGGATCTCTACAAGGTGGATGTGGCGAAGGCGAAGGCCCTGTTGGCCGAGGCCGGTTTTCCGCAGGGCTTCGAGACCTCGACGATGCTTGTGTCTGGCAATCAGGACCAGCTCAACATCGCCACTGCCGTGCAGCAGATGTGGGCAGCGGTGGGCGTGAAGTTGAAGCTGGAGCCGCTGGACAACGCCTCTCTCACCAAGCGTTATCGGGCGGATGATTTCTCCATGCGCACCGGGGCCTGGACCAACGACATCGCCGATCCCGGCCAGATCACCTCGTATTTCGCCTATTTCCCGAACATCGGAAGCCTGCACACCGGCTTTCAGAACGACCGGATCGACGCGCTTTACAAGTCCAGCCTCGAAGAGATCGATCCCGCCAAACGGGCTGCCCAATACAAGGAGATCCAGGAGATCTATGCCGTACAGGCGCCCATTCTGTTCCTGTTCGAGACCCCCTACGCCGTGGCGTTCCGCAAGAACGCCGAAGGGTTCGTGCAGATCCCGCTTGGCAACAATCTGTTCGAAGCGGCGTATGTGACGAAGTGACCAGCGGATCGTGAACAGAGGGACTTGGCTGCTGGGGCGATTGGCGCAGATCGTTCCCAGTTTTCTCGCGATCGGTGGTTTGGTGTTCGTGCTGGCGCGGCTGCTGCCGGGTGATCCGGTCTCGGCCGTGCTGGGCGATCGCGCCAGCGACGCCACCATAGCACGACTTACCGCGCAACTGGGACTGGATCGCTCGATCCTATCCCAGTTGTTCGGCTTCCTGTCCGGCATCCTGCAGGGGCAGTTGGGCGATTCGATCGCCTATCGCGTGCCCGTGACGCGGCTGATCGGGGAGCGTCTGCCGGCGACGTTGATGCTGACGGGGTTTGCGTTGATCCTGGCCATTGTGATTGCCGTGCCGTTGGCCTTCGTCGCCGCGCTGCGGGAAAACCGCTGGCCAGATCTGGTGATCCGTGGCGTGTTCCAGGTTGGGCTTTCCACGCCGGTTTTCTACGTGGGCCTGCTGCTGCTCACGGGTCTTGCAGCCCGGGCCCGGCTGTTTCCCGTGGGGGGCTATGGCGAAGGCTGGCTGGAGCATCTGTGGTATCTGTTTCTTCCGGCGCTGACCCTGGCGTTCAGCTTCGCCGCCATTCTGATGCGCAGCCTGCGCAGCGCGATTCTGCTGGTTCTGACAGCGGAGTTCGTTGATTTCGCCCGCTCCAAGGGGCTGCGGCCTGGGCTGATCCTGGGTCGGCACGTGCTGCGCAACGCGTTGATTGCGACCGTCACGCTGGTGGGCCTGCATGTCGGCTCGCTGCTGGGTGGCGCCGTCATCACTGAGAGCGTGTTCGCCGTGCCAGGCGTGGGGCGCCTGATGGTGGACAGCATTTTTGCGCGCGACTACCCGGTGATCCAGGCGCTCACGCTCATTCTGGCCGTGCTTGTGTCGCTGGCCTTCCTGGTGACGGACATCGTGCAGATGTGGCTTGACCCACGTGTGGGCCGATGAGAGCAAAGATCCCGTTGGCGACAGGAATGTTCCTGTTGGCCGTCATGCTGTCCTTCGCCGCTTTCCCTGGCTGGTTCACGCCCCACGATCCGTTGGAATTCGATTTCGAGGCATTGATGGCGCCACCCTCGGCAGCCCATTTCTTCGGCACCGATCAGTTTGGCCGCGATATCCTCAGCCGCACCATCGCCGCAGCGCGCGTTGATCTGCAGATCGCGGTGTTCGCCATGCTCGGGCCGTTGCTGATCGGCAGCCTCATTGGCCTTATGGTGGGCTGGTTTGGCGGCGTGGCGGATGCTGTCTTTGGCAGATTGGCCGATCTGGTGGTGACCTTTCCGTTCCTGGTGCTTGTCATCGCGATTGTGGCCGTGCTCGGCCCGGGCCTCATTAACATGTATATTGCGGTCGCCTGCGTGGGCTGGGTTGCCTATGCCCGGCTGATGCGCGGCGAGGTGCGGGTGCAGAAATCCGCTGACTACGTCGCTGCCGGGCGTGTGCTGGGCTATAGCACCGGGCGCATCCTGTTTGGCCATGTTCTGCCCAACGCCATCAGGCCGGTGCTCGTCTATGCCATAACGGACATGGCGCTTGCCATCCTGCTGGGCTCGTCGCTCGGCTATCTGGGCCTTGGTGCCCAGCCACCCGAAGCCGAATGGGGCGTGCTGATCGCAGACGGAAAGAACTTCTTCTCCACCGCGCCCTGGATCAGTCTGGCGCCCGGCATCGCGATCGTGCTTGCCGGGCTTGGCTTCTCGCTGGCCGGCGACGGTCTTGCGGCCCTGCTGGACGTGAAGCGATGAGGGCTTGGTTATGAGGAATTGGCTATTAGGACTGGACTATGAGGACTGGGCTATGAGGACTGGGCTATGAGGACTGGGCTATGAGGACTGGGGCTGTGAGGACTGGGCTATGAGCTTGGCTGTGCGCGATCTTCGTGTTGTCTTCAGCACCAAATCCGGCCCCATCCACGCGGTGGATGGCGTGGACCTCAACGTTGGCGCGGGGGAGGTTGTGGGGCTCGTAGGCGAAAGCGGGTCTGGCAAATCGGTAACCTTGCGCGCGATCGCACGCCTGCTGCATGCCAACGCCACGGTATCAGGCGCGGTTGCGTGGCGGGGCAGGGACCTGCTTTCAATGACCGAGGACGCGTTGCGCCCCATTCGCGGTGGCCAGATCGGCATTGTGTTCCAGGAGCCGATGGCGGCGCTGAACCCGGTGCTTCCCATTGGCCTGCAGATTGACGAGTCACTCGTAGCCCACACCGACCTCGACCGGCCGGCACGCCGGCGACGTGCGCTGGACCTGCTCGACCAGGTCGGTATCGCGGCCGGTGCTACCCGGCTTGGCCAATATCCGCACGAGTTTTCCGGCGGCATGCGCCAGCGCGCCATGATCGCCATCGCGCTGGCGGCGCAACCGGCACTGCTGTTGGCGGACGAGCCCACCACGGCGCTTGACGTCACGATCCAAGACCAGATCCTGCGGCTGCTGCTGCGCCTTAAAGATGAGATGGGCATGGCGTTGTTGCTCGTCACCCACGATCTTGGCGTGGTGGCCGAGACCTGCACGAAAGTCGTGGTGATGTATGCCGGCCGCGTGTGTGAATGGGGGCCTACCACGGACCTGTTCGCCCACCCGAACCATGCCTACACCCAGGCGCTGCTGCGCGCGATGCCTGGCACCGGCACCACCGGTGAAAAGCTGGTCCCGATCGCCGGCATGGCGCCGCGCCTGGATGCGCCGTCCCCCGGCTGTGCCTTCACGCCCCGCTGCACCGTCAGTGAAGCCCTCTGCGCCACCACGAGGCCACCGTTGCAGCACGAGGATACCAGAGCCTTCGCCTGCTATGGGCGAAGCCGGCTATGACGGTGCTGCTTGAAGTCACCGGCCTGGAACGCCGCTTCCCGGGCACGCGTGGCTTGGTCGACATGATCGCCCGCAGGCCCCGCCCCATCGTCCACGCGCTGTCCGGCGTGAGCCTGCAGGTGCGCCCTGGCGAGACGCTCGGCATCGTGGGCGAAAGCGGCTGCGGCAAATCCACCCTGGCGCGCTGCATGGTGCGGCTGATCGAGCCGGATGCTGGAACGATCAGTTTCGACGGCCAGAACGTGCTTGGCCTGGAAGGTGCCGACCGGCGCCGCTTCAATCGCGCGGTTCAGATGGTCTTCCAGGATCCCTATGCCTCCCTTAATCCGCGCATGACCGTTGCCGCCACATTGGCCGAGGCGCTGCGGGTCCATCGCGTCGTGCCGGAAGCCGCAATCTCGGCCAGGGTGCTGCATCTTCTCGATCTCGTGCAGCTTCCGGCCACTGCCGGCCCGCGCTATCCGCACGAATTCTCGGGCGGCCAGCGCCAGCGCATCGGCATCGCCCGCGCGCTGTCGGTGGAACCCCGCCTCATCATCGCCGATGAGCCCGTCTCGGCGCTCGACGTTTCCGTCCAGGCGCAGATCGTGAACCTGTTCATGGAGTTGCAGGAGCGCCTTGGCCTTACGCTGGTGTTCATCACCCACGATCTGCGCTTGGTCCGCCACATGGCCCATCGCGTGGCGGTGATGTATCTCGGCCGCGTCGTTGAAACCGGGCCGGTGGCCGACATCTTTGCCAATCCCCGGCATCCCTACACCAAGGCGCTCATCCGTGCCGTGCCGCAGATGACGCCGCGATTGCTGCGCGGTGAGGCGGCCGTCAAAGGCGAATTGCCCAGCCCCCTGGCGCCGCCACCAGGCTGCACGTTTCACCCGCGCTGCCCCGTGGCCATAGCACGCTGTTCGCAGGAGTTGCCGGGGCTGCTAAATCGCGGGGGTCGTTGGCCGGTGGCGTGCCTGCTTGCCGATCAGTTGGATGCCGGATAGCTGCTAGAGCGTGATGATTTTGGGTAGAATCAAAATCATGACGCTCTAGCCGTTGTTTTAACGATCATGTTCATGCGTTTGGGTGAAGCAACCCAAACGCATCATGATCTAGTCAGCAGGCTCTGCCGACGCCACGCTCGCGCCGGTGCCACGCTCACGCCAATGCCACGGGCGCACCAGACGATATCCGGCTTGGCATTCAGAGGGTGTTCACCCTTTTGGGTGGAGCAAACCAAACGCATGTTGATCGAAAGTAATACCGCCTGAGGTTGGTTCAACCTGTCGATCGCACCGATGCGAACAGCAGAATACGGCGAGCAGACGCCCGCCGCATTCAAACTGATCTAAGTCGCGTTCAGATCGCGCGGCGACCGGCCACCGCGTGATACACAACCAACACGACAATCGCGCCGATCACGGCCACGAACATGCTGTAGATGTTGAAGCCGGTCACAGGCATCCCACCGAACTGGGTGAACAGGAAGCCACCGACGAACGCACCGACGAGCCCGAGCACGATATCAAGGATCACGCCTTGCCCGGATTTGTTGACGACCTTGCTGGCGATGAAGCCGGCGATGAGACCCAGAACGAGCCAAGCGAGAATGGACATGTGCGGTATCCTTTGGAAAGTTGAAACGACGCATCTGCCGCTTCAACCTTCCCAGACCGCCTTGGTTCCAGCGGCTACGCCTTCAAACGATCGGCAAAGCTTTTCCGAAATTTCTGCACCTTCGGCGCCACAACCGCGCGGCAATAGCCACTGCCGGGATTGCGGTTGAAGTAGTCGTCATGCTCCGCCTCGGCCGGCCAGAATTTCACCAGCGGTTCAAGCTGGGTGACGAGCTTACCGCTCCAGACGTCCTGCGCCGCGATTTCCGCCATCACGCGCCGCGCGCTCTCGGCCTGCGCGTCCGAATGCGTCAGGATGATGGAGCGATACTGCGGCCCGACATCGGCCCCCTGGCGATCCTGCGTGGTGGGGTCGTGGATGGTGAAGAACACCCGCAAAAGATCGTCGTATGAGATCACCGCCGGGTCGAAATCCACCTGCACCACCTCGGCATGACCGGTCTTCTTGCCGCACACCTGCGCGTAGGTGGGATTTTCGACATGGCCGGCGGCATAGCCGGACTTCACGGCCGAAACGCCGCGCAGCCCGAGATAGACCGCCTCCAGGCACCAAAAGCAGCCACCACCCAATGTCGCCTGTTCCATCACGCTCTCTCCATCCCATACTGCTTTTGCATCACGACACAGATGGCGCCACGCGCACCACCCCACAACCCGGTGCGCTACAGGAACCCGGTCGAGATCCAAGGCACCGCGGCCACGACCAGCAGCCCCACCAGCAACGCGGCCATGTAAGGCCAGATGCGCTGCATGCCGGCATCCGGCGAAACCCGGCCGATGGCGCAGGCGGCGTAGTAGCCCACGCCCATCGGTGGGGCGAACAGCCCGATGCCCATCGCGAGGATGACCACCATCGCGTAATGCACCTCGTTCACGCCCACGTTGCGCGCGATTGGAAACAGCAGTGGGCCGAACAGCACAATGGCGGGAATGCCTTCGAGCACGCTGCCCAGAATAACGAACGCCACAATGGAGATCAGCAGAAACCCGAACCCGCCGCCCGGCACCGAGGCCATGGCCATGGCCAGCTGCTTGGAAAACCCCGACTGCGTCAGCGCCCAGGCCATGCCGGTGGCGGTGCCGATGATGAACAGGATGGCGCCGGACAGGCATGCGGTTTCGACCAGCATCGGATAGAGCCGGCGCCAGGGGAACTGCCGATAGAAGAAAATCCCGGCAACCACCGAATACACCACACCGATGGTGGACACCTCGGTGGCCGTCGCCACACCGCGCACCACGGCGGTGCGGATGACGAACGGCAGCAGCAGCGCCGGCATCGCGTAGGCGAAACAGCGCAGCACCTCCGCCCGCGGCGCCTTCACACCGGTGACTTCCGAACCGGCCCGCCAGCGCGCCACGGCGGCCAGTGCGACAGCCAGCACCAGCCCCGGCAGGAGGCCGCCGGTAAACAGGGCCGCGATCGACACTCCTGTGACCGATCCGATGGTGATCAGCACCAGCGAGGGCGGGATGGTCTCGGTCATGGCGCCCGAAGCCGACAGGAGTGCCACCAGCTCGCCCTCATTGGCGCCGCGCGCCTTCATCTCGGGGAACAGCACGGGCGCCACGGCCGCCATGTCTGCGGCCTTGGAGCCTGAGATGCCGCTGACGAGATACATGGCGCCCAACAGCACATAGGACAGCCCGCCGCGGACATGGCCGAGCAGCGAGGCGAGGGCGGCCACCATGGCGCGTGCCATGCCGGTCATCTCGATCAGCAATCCCAGAAAGACGAAGAGCGGGACGGCCAGCAGGACGAGGCTGCTCATGCCCTCGTCCATCCGGCTGACAACGATGGTGAGCGGCACGCGGGTGACGGTGGCGAGGAAGGCCAGGGTGGCGGTTCCGAACGCGAAGCCGATCGGCACGCCCAGCAGCACGCAGGTGAACAGCAGGACCACGAAGAAGACGACGAGGTTCCAGTTGCCGATGGCTTTCAGCCAGGGAGCGCCGAGACGCATGGCGAGGCCCACCAGCAGCATGGCGGCTACCGCGAACGCCACGTCGCGCCAGCTGAGCCGGGCCAGACGGATGAGGCTGGTGGCCAGCATCAGCCCGATGCCTACGGGGATGGCGGCGGCGCGGACCACGTTGGACCAGCCAAGGGCCGGGGTTTCGATATACCATTCGTCGGCGGCGTATTCGCGCGCCCAGGGCAGCAGCACGATCAGGAACAA
>JBBROR010000099.1:0-10039 GCA_038229175.1 Acetobacterales bacterium
AACCCGTCGCACACGCCGGACACCACACCCACCTTGCCCATCCGCTTGGCCAGCGCCATCACCTGGCCAAGGACAGCCGGCGCGGTGCGTGCCCCACGGATCACCTCCAAAAGCCGCATGATGTTGGCCGGGCTGAAGAAGTGCAGCCCCACCACCCGCTCCGGCCGCGGCGCCGCATCGGCGATCGCGTCCACGTCGAGCGTGGACGTGTTGGTGGCCAGAATCGCATCCGGCCGGGCGATCCGCCCGAGTTCGGCGAACACCGAGCGCTTGACCTCCAGATCCTCGAACACCGCCTCGATCACCAGGTCCGCCGCCGCCGCTGCGTCCAGCCGCCCCGCCACCGACAGCAGCGCGATACGGGACTGTGCAACCTCGCCGCTGATCCGGCCGCGCTCCGCCTGGCTTTCGATGGTTCGCCTGATTTTGGCAGCCGCGGCCGCCAGCGCATCATCCCGCAGGTCGATCAGCATGACGGCGATGCCGGCCTCCAGCAGTGCGATCGCGATGCCGCTGCCCATCGTGCCGGCGCCGATCACCGCCGCGGTTTGCAACATACCGGCATCACCGGCGGGAATGCCGGGCAGCCGCGCCACCGCCCGCTCGGCCAGGAACGCGTGGCGCAGGCCGCCTGATGCCGCGCTGGCCAGAAGCAGGTCGAACCGCTCCGCTTCGGCGGCGATCGCAGCGTCGAAGTCCAATGACGCGGCATCCTCCACGCAGTCGATCAACGCGGCCAGCGCCGGAATTCGCAGCCGCCGCTTAGCCGCGGCGTCACGTGCGGCCTTGATCGCGTCAGGATCAGCGGCCACGGCGCGGTCTCGTGTTCGCCGAACCGGCACCGTGGCTGCAAGGCGCAGGGCTGCTTCCATCACGTCCCCCTCGGCCACTTCATCCACCAGCCCCATCGTCAAGGCCGCCTCGGCGCTGATGGGCGCGCCCGATGTCATCAATTTCAAGGCGCTGGCCACACCGACCAGCCGCGGCAGACGCTGCGTGCCGCCGGCGCCGGGCAGCAGGCCGAGATTGATCTCCGGCAGGCCGATCCGGGTGGCTGGAGCCGCCACGCGCCAATGCGCCGCCATGGCAATTTCCAGCCCGCCACCCAAGGCAAACCCCCACAACGCCGCCACCACCGGCTTTGCAGCCGAGTCCAGCGCCGCCATCAACGCCCGCATGCTGGGCCCGCCGGTGTCAGGCCGGTTGAAATCCACGATGTCGGCCCCGGCGGAGAAGCCACGCCCGGCCCCACCCAGAACAATCGCCTTCACGCCCGGGTCCGCCAGGGCGGCTTGCAACGCGTGCATCAAAGCGTCGGCCATCGTTGGCGAGACAGCATTGACCGGTGGCGAGTCTAATAGCAGCACCGCCACGTCGCTATTTTTGGATATTACGACGGCCATGCAGGGCTCCCCTCCTGAAATCCGGCAACGGCATGCCTTGCTCTTATCTCTTTCTTATGGAACATCCCGTATACCGGCAAGGTTGATGTCTCGCGTGCGCGGGTGAACATCTCTCCGGAAATCAGGACAACAGTCGCGATGCTTTATGCGCTTTATGAATTGCAGCGTGCCAGCCTGGCACCGATGCGCGCTTTGGCGACCACGGCGCTGCAGATTCTGGACGGACCGCATAACCCGTGGCGCCCCACCCCCCTGGGCCGGCTGGCCCATGCAGCACTCGACAGCTTCGAGCATACAACGCGGCAATTCCCGAAGCCGGAATTCGGCCACACCAACGTCAAGATTCACGATGTGGACGTGGCGATCACCGAAGAGATCACGCTCGCGCTGCCATGGTGCGACCTGAAGCGTTTCCGGCGTGACACGGATCGCCCGACGGACCCCAAGCTGCTGCTCGTGGCGCCGATGTCTGGCCACTACGCCACGCTGCTGCGCGGCACCGTCGCCGGCTTTCTGGCCGATCACGACGTCTATATCACCGACTGGAAAGATGCACGGGACATGCCGGTCGACGGTCCCGGCTTCGATCTCAACACCTACATCGACTATCTCATCGATTTCGTGAAGCTGCTCGGCCCCGACACCCATATCATCGCAGTGTGTCAGCCCGCCGTGCCGGTGCTGGCGGCGGTGGCCGTGATGAACGAGCGCGAGCCGGATTTGGCGCCGGCCAGCATGACACTGATCGGCGGGCCCATCGACACGCGCGAGGGCATGACCGCGGTCAACGATTTCGCCGCCAAGCATGACATGGAATGGTTCGAGAAAACCGTCATCCAACGCGTGCCCTACGGCCCGCGCGGCTTCATGCGCAAGGTCTATCCCGGCTTCCTGCAACTCGCCGGCTTCATGGCGATGAACATGGATCGCCACATGGATGCGCATCGGAAGATGTTCATGCATCTGATGGAGGGCGACGGCTCGTCGCTCGAATCCAAGCGCGCCTTCTACACGGAATACCGCTCGGTGATGGATCTGTCGGCCGAGTTCTATCTTCAGACCATCGAGGCGGTGTTCCTTGACCACCGGCTGCCGCGCGGCCTGTTCACCTATCATGGCAACATCGTGAACCCCGCGTTCATCACCCGCACCGCCATGCTGACCATCGAAGGCGAGCGGGACGACATCTCGGGAATTGGCCAGACCCGTGCAGCACATGCCCTGACGACCGCGCTGCCGGAAGACATGCGCATGCATCACGAGCAGAAGGGTGTGGGCCATTACGGCCTGTTCAACGGCCGCCGCTTCAACGCCGAGATTGCGCCGCTGATCAAGGGCTTCATCCAGAAGCATCTCTGACCGTAACGACACCTGGCATGTCGCGGGCTGGTGGGGTGCCAAAGCGCATCCTATCCTGGCGTCGCGGTTACATGCTCGATCATGAACTCGATTGAGGCGATGACGCACCGATTTGGCTTTGATCCCTGCGTGGTTTCTATAGGCTTTCGTGAAACGCCGGCCGGGAATGCGGCGGTATCGGGGAGGGTTGAATGTTTGGGCTGATGCAGGACCGACCGCTGATGATCTCGTCCATCATCCGCCACGCCGCCCGCACACATACGGCGTCTGAGATCGTGTCCAAAAACGTCGACGGCTCCATCCATCGCTATGGCTATCCAGATCTGGAGGCCCGGGCCCGCCGTCTGGTGCGAGTGCTGCAAGGGCTGGGCATTGTCGCGTCCGACCGCGTGGCCACGCTTGGCTGGAACGGGTTTCGGCATATGGAGCTTTACTACGCCGCCTCCGGCATGCAGGCCATTTGCCACACCATCAACCCGCGGCTTGGTGCGCCCGATATCGGCTTTATCATCAACGATGCCGCCGACAGCGTGATCTTCGCCGAAACCAGCTTCGCCGCCCTGATCGACGCCGTGGCACCCGAAATCACCCGTTCGGTCCGCGCCGTGGTGTTTTTGTGCAACCGCGCCGAGATGCCCGCGCTGGTCCTGCCCGCCGGCATGGCGCTGCTCTGCTACGAAGAACTGATGGAAGCCGCCAGCGACGACTACACCTGGCCGGAGTTCGACGAGCGCACCGCGGCCTCGCTCTGCTACACGTCCGGCACCACCGGCAAGCCGAAGGGCGTGCTCTACAGCCACCGCTCCACCGTCGTGCATGCAATGGCCATTATGGCGCCAGACGTGTTCGGCCTGCGCGCCGTAGATCGCGTGCTGCCGGTCGTGCCCATGTTTCACGTCAATGCCTGGGGCCTGCCCTATGGGGCGCCGGCCGCTGGCGCGTCGTTGATCATGCCCGGCCGGCACCTGGACGGGCCGAGCCTTGCAAAACTGATGAACGACGAACGCGTCACGATGTCGGCCGGCGTGCCCACCGTCTGGCTCGGGCTGCTGCAGCATCTGCGCGCGAGCGGCGAACGGCTTGAGACGGTCAATCGCCTTGTCATCGGCGGGTCCGCCTGCCCGCGCCTGCTGCTGGACGCCTTCGAGCGCGAATACAACGTGCGGGTGGATCACGCCTGGGGCATGAGCGAGACCAGCCCGCTGGGGACGATGAACGCCCCGCTGCCATCCACCGCGGCGCTGCAGGGCGATGCAAAGCTGCGTCATCTGGAAAAGCAGGGCCGCGGCATCTTCGGCATCGACATGAAGATCGAGGACGACAGCGGCGCCGAATTGCCGTGGGACGGCGTGGCGCAAGGCAACCTGATGGTGCGCGGCGTGTGGGTTGCCGGCGCCTATTGGGGCCAGGAGCCTGGCAGCGCGTGTGACGCGGACGGCTGGTTCGCCACCGGCGACGTGGCCACGATCGACACAAACGGCACGATGGAGATCACCGATCGCTCCAAGGACGTGATCAAGTCGGGCGGCGAATGGATCAGCTCCATCACGCTGGAGAACATCGCCGTGTCGCATCCCGATGTGGCAGAGGCCGCGATCGTGGCGGCCAGCCATCCGAAATGGACCGAACGGCCGCTGCTGATCGTAGTGGCCCGCGCCGGCGCCACGCTCGATCCAATGGAGGTTCTGACGATCTATGACGGCAAGATTCCGAAATGGTGGCTGCCGGACAGCGTGGTTGTGGTCGACGAGCTGCCCCACACCGCAACCGGCAAGGTGCACAAGCTGACCCTGCGCAATCGTTTCCGAAATCATCTGGTGGTCGATTGACCCGGTCTCGGGGTTCGCGCGAGGCTACGCTCACGACAACATGAGGTGCGAAATTTATGACGCATGATGTGGGGCACCGTGCGCCCTTCGGGTAATTTCCGCCGATCGGTGACAGGCGTGTACGCAGCCCTCGCCGCAGCCAATGTGGCAGCATGGGTATGGGCGTTCGTGCTGTTCCACGATCGGCCGGTTTTGCTCGGCACCGCCCTGCTCGCCTACGGCTTTGGCCTTCGCCACGCGGTGGACGCCGACCATATCGCGGCCATCGACAACGTGACCCGCAAGCTGATGCAGGACCGCCAGCGGCCAGCCTGCGTGGGGCTGTTCTTCGCCCTGGGCCATTCCACGGTGGTGACGCTGGCCTGTGCCGTCATTGCCGGCACCGCCGTGGCCATGCAGGGTGAGTTGCACGCGCTGAAGGAGATCGGCGGCGCCTTCGCCACCGTTATATCTTCGCTCTTCTTGTTCGTCATCGCCGGCATCAACCTTGTCATTCTGCGCTCTGTCTGGCTGACCTGGCGGCATGTGCGAGGCGGCGGCGCCTATGTCGAGGCGGATTTCAACCTGTTGATGACCAAACGGGGCTTCCTGGCGCGACTGTTCCGCCCGCTGTTCGGCATCATCAACAAAAGCTGGCACATGCTGCCGCTGGGCTTCCTGTTCGGCCTGGGCTTCGATACGGCCACCGAGATCGCCCTGCTCGGCATATCCGCCACCGAGGCGTCGCACGGAATCTCGATTTGGGGGATTATGGTGTTCCCCGCTTTGTTCGCCGCCGGCATGTCGCTGGTCGACACCACCGACGGCATTTTGATGGTGAGCGCCTATGACTGGGCGTTCGTCAAGCCGGTTCGCAAACTCTATTATAATCTCACCATCACGCTGGTCTCGGTTGTGGTCGCCGTGGGCGTCGGCAGCGTCGAGGCGCTCGGCCTGCTGGTTGAAAAGCTCGACCTCAGGGGCGGCGTGTGGGACGGGGTTGCGACGCTGAACGAAAACTTCAGCACGCTTGGCTTCGTCATCATCGGCGTGTTCGTGCTGGCCTGGTGCCTCTCGATGCTGATCTATCGCTACCGGGGCCTGGACCAGATCGATCTGGCGGCCGCGAAACTCTAGCTCACCCCACCGCGGCCCGAATCCGCGCCAGCGCTTCGGTGCGGCCCAACGCCAGCAACGTTGCGTCGATCGGCGGGCTGGTGGTGGTGCCGGTCAATGCCGCGCGGATGGGCTGCGCCACCTGGCCGAGCTTGCGCCCGGTGGCTTCGGCGGTCTCGCGCAATATCGCGTCGATGGCGGCCTGCGAGAAATCCGACGCCGCCAGGGTATCGGCCACCTGCGCCAGCATCGCGCGCGACTCGTCCGTCAGAAGGGCCTGCGCCTTGGCGTCCAAGGCGATCGGCACCTGCAGTGTGAGGAACGCCGCTGATTGGGCCAACTCCACCAGGGTGCGGGCGCGCTCCTTAAGGCCGGGCATCAGGGCGAGCACGCGGGTGCGCGTGGCGGCATCGGTGATGGCGAGGCGGGCGGCCACCTCGTTCGTCAGCCTGTCGTTGTCCGCGAGGCGCATGTAGTGGGCGTTCACATGGGTGAGCTTGGCGTAGTCCATCCGGCTCGCGGCGCGCCCCACGGCTTCAAGCGTAAAAAGCTTGATCGCCTCGTCCCTGTCGAGCAGTTCAGTGTCGCCGTGGCCCCAGCCGAGGCGCAGCAGATAGTTGCACACGGCCTCCGGCAGGAAGCCCTGCTCGCGGAATTCCAGCACGCTGACGGCGCCGTGGCGTTTTGAGAGTTTGGCGCCGTCAGCGCCGTGAATGAGCGGAATATGGGCGAATTTCGGCAGCGCCCAGCCATTGGCCTGATAGATCAGGATCTGGCGGAACGTGTTGGTAAGGTGGTCGTCGCCGCGGATGACATGGGTGATGTCCATGTCGTGGTCGTCCACTACCACGGCGTGCAGGTAGGTGGGCGTGCCGTCGCTGCGCAGGATGATGAGGTCGTCCATCTCGGCGTTGGCCACCCGCACGGGGCCCTGCACGATATCGTCCACCACCGTCTCTCCGGTCTGCGGCGCACGCACGCGCACAACCGGGCTGATATCGGCCGGCGCCTCGGCGGGGTCGCGGTCACGCCAGGGGCTGACAAGTCGGAATGGACGCTTTTCGGCGGCGGCCTGCTCGCGCATCGCGGTCAGTTCGGCAGGGCTGAGATAGCATCGATAGGCCTGGCCGGCGGCCAGCATCTGCAAGGCGACCTCGGTGTGGCGGGCCTGGCGGGTGGATTGGAACACGGTCTGCCCGTCATGGCGCAGGCCCAGCCAGTCCAGCCCCTGCAGGATCATCTGCGTGGCGGCATCGGTGCTGCGCTCGCGGTCGGTGTCTTCCACCCGCAGCAGGAATTCGCCGCCTTCGTGGCGGGCGAAGAGGTAGTTGAACAGGGCCGTGCGGGCGCCGCCGATGTGCAGCAGGCCGGTGGGCGAAGGCGCGAAGCGGGTGCGGACGGTCATTCGGGGCTTTCTCAGGGTCGGGCCGGCTGATAGCAGGCACTCTACGTACGCGCACGGGGGCGACGGCGCATCCGGGCGTGTTTAGCATGCAGCCATGCGCGGAACCTGGATAAGCCGTTTCGCCACCGGCCTGCAGTCCCGCTTCGAGGGGTGGTGCGAGGTCGAGCGTGGGCGCTTTGCGCTGTGGCTGCCGGTGGCGATGTCTGCCGGGGTGGTGGCGTATTTCGAACTGAAGTCCGAGCCGTCGCTTTGGTCTGCCGCCGCTCCATTGCTCGGCGCGATCACCCTTGCAGTGGGGGTGCGGGCGTGGCGCGTGGCGTTTGCCGCATGCCTCGTTGTAGCCGCCCTGGCGCTGGGCTTCGGCTCCGCCCGGTTCGCAACATGGCGCGCCCCGCCCACGATCGAGGTGCCGGCGCGCGCCACGATTGTTTCCGGCACCATCCGTGCGGTGGAAATCCTGCCGGCCGGCCGCAGGGTTATTCTCGGGCCGGCGCAGTTCGATGACGGGCCAGTGCTGCCGCGCGCCATCAGGGTCACGTTGCGGGCGCCGGATGATCGCCCCCTGCAGACCGGGGACCGGATTGCCGTGCGCGCCTTGCTGCAGCGCCCGGCACCACCGGCCGTTCCCGGCGGCTGGGATCTGCAGCGCGACGCGTGGTTTTCGGGGCTGGGCGCGGTCGGGCGCGCGCTCAATCCCTGGGAGATGATGCAAGCTGGGCCGGCCTCGGGTGCCGGATGGCTGCAAAGGCTGCGCGAGACGATCGCAGGGCGCGTCGCCGGCGTGCTGTCCGGTGCGGCTGGCGCCATCGCCACCACGTTGCTGACGGGCACCACCACCGGCATTCCAGCACCTGATCGCGCCGCATTCCGGGATTCCGGGCTGGCCCATCTGTTGGCCATCGCCGGCCTGCATATCGGCATCGTGATGGGCCTCATCTTCGGTGCAACCCGCTTCACGTTGGCATTGTCCGAGCGCGCCGCATTGTTCTGGCCGTTGAAATCCATCGCAGCCGGCACCGCGTTGGCGGCGGGGGGCGCCTATCTGCTGCTGACCGGCGGGCATGTGCCGATCATCCGCAGCTTTGCCATGGCCAGCCTGGTCACGCTTGGCGTGCTGGCAGGCCGGCGTGCCATCTCGTTGCGGGCGCTCGCGTTGGCCATGGCCTGCATTGTGCTGTTGGCGCCGAACGAGGTGGTGGGGGTGTCGTTTCAGATGAGCTTTTCGGCCGTGCTCGCCCTCATCGTCGGCTACGCGATGTTGCGCGGGCGGTTGGCGGCGCTGCATGGCGATGGGTCCCGATGGCGGCGGGTGGTGGGCCACGTGACGGCGTTGGCATTGACCAGCGCGCTGGCGGGCACGTTCTCCGCCCCCTACGGCGCCTATCATTTCGGCCATGTGCAGCTTTACTACGTGCTGGCCAACATGGTGGCGGTGCCGCTGACCGCCATGCTGGTGATGCCGGCCGGGCTGATCGGGCTGGCGTTGATGCCGGTGCATCTGGAGCAGTTGGCGTTGGTGCCGATGGGCTGGGGCATCGGGCTGATCATCCGCATCGCGCACGCGGTGTCCGATTTGCCGCAGGCCACGGTGGCGGTGCCGCATATGCCCGCCTGGGGCCTGGCGGTGTTCAGCGTGGGCCTGGCCTGGTTCGGGATTTGGCGCAGCCGCATCCGCATGGCAGGCCTGGCGGCGATGTTGGTGGGGCTGCTGTCGTCGGCCACGGCCACCCCGCCGGACATTCTGATGTCGGCCGATGGGCGGTTGATCGGGTATCGCGAAGCCAGCGTATTCTTGTTGCAAAAGGCGTCCGGCGGTTCCGGCTTCGTGCAGGATTCCTGGCAGCAATATTGGGCCGCGCCGCCGCCGATCCCGCTTGAATGCGCGTCTTCGGTGTGTCTGCTGCAACCGCGCGTGCCCGGCACCTCGGCGCTGCTGCTGCACGGTGCGGCCGAGCCCGGCCAGTGCGGCGCGGACCTGCTGATCTCGGCCGAACCGATCCGCCTGCGGTGCCCCGAAAAGATATTGCTGGTGGACCGGTTCAGTGTCTGGCGGCGCGGCGCCCATGCAATCTGGCTGGGGCGCGATCGGGTGACCATCCTGTCTGACCGCGAGGACCGCGGGGAGCGGCCCTGGGTGCTGGCCTTGCCGCTGGCCGGGCGTATTCCGGCCGGCACCACGCCGGCACTGGCCGAAATTCTGCCACCGGAGTGAGGTCAGCCTCCTCCGGCCACGGGTAAAGTCAGCTTCCTCCGGCCACGGGTAAAGTCAGCTTCCTCCGGCCACGGGTTAAATCAGCGGCCTCCGGCCACGGGCAACAGCGCACCGGTGACGTACGACGCCTCGTCGGACAGCAGCCACAGGATCGCCATCGCCACCTCATCGGCGGTGCCCACCCGGCCCATCGGCACCGTGGAGCCCAGTTTCGCCAAGCGATCGCCAAGCCCGGCCTTGGCGTGGATCTCGGTGTCGATCAGCCCTGGCACCACGGCGTTCACCCTGATGCCGCGCGGCGCCAGTTCCTTGGCCGCACCGATCGTGAAACTGTTGATGGCGCCCTTGGACGCGGCGTAGTGCACCCAGTCTCCCGGCCCACCCAAGATGGCTGCCACCGAGGACAGGTTGACGATGGCACCGCCTGCGCCGCCGAGATCGGTGGCCATGCGCTTGATTGCGGCGCGGGTTGCCAGGAACACGCCGCGAATGTTGATGTCCATCACCTCATCGAGCGTGCCGGTGGTAATATTCTGCAGCGAGCTGGTGCCGCCGGTGATGCCCGCATTGGTAACCAGTGCGGTGACGGGGCCGAACGCTTCGTCCACCGATGCGAACAGCGCCTCGGTCGCGGCTTCGTCGGCGGCATCGGCCTGGAACCCCAGGGCGGTGCCGCCGGCCTGCGCCACCTCCGCCTCCAGCGCGCGGGCCATGTCGCCGGACGCGCGATAGGAGA
>JBBROR010000100.1:0-9944 GCA_038229175.1 Acetobacterales bacterium
GCTCGCGCCTTCATGTAGTCGCGTAATTTTTCCGATCCTTTTGCAGCGCAGGATCCCCTGGAGTGGCCGTCCGGACGGCGATTGCAGCAGACAAAAAGATGGGCATCAAAATACAACGCGGGGTCGGCCGCGACGCGTGGGTTGATCGTCATTCTAAGCTCCAGTGGGCGCGCGAGCGTGGGGCCGACATGCTTTTGTCAGTCCGCCGGGCAATTGTCCTGAATAGAAATACGCTGATCTCACCGTGATAGACAGAGCCCTGACGCCATAGGGGAAATGTCACGACGCAATTTTTATCCTCCCAACGCATTCTCCAGGTTGGAATTTATGCACCCCCCTGGGCAGCCGCAGCCGGATGCTGCATGGTCGATCCGCCAGCTCGTCACCTAGCCTGCCTACGCATTCCCCGCGCAGCAGATCGCGGCTCTCCAAAAGTTGGAACCAAGCGTGCCCCAGCTTTCGCTTCATACGCCGGTTGGTGACCTTACCCTCTCCGAAGAGGATGGCAGCCTTGTCGCCCTTGATTGGGGCTGGGGCCGTGATCAAACAATAACGCCGCTGCTGGCCGCTGCTTGTCAGCAGATGCATGCCTATTTTGATGGAACACTGACCAACTTCGACATCAAACTGGCACCGCATGGCACGGAATATCGTCGGCGCGTCTGGCAGGCGTTGATCGATATTCCCGTCGGGGAAACCAGAACCTATGGCGACCTCGCCGCTTTGGCCGGTGGCAGCGCGCGTTCGGTGGGCGGGGCCATGGCCACCAATCCAATCCCCATTATCATCCCCTGCCATCGGATCATCGGGGCTGGCAAGGGCCACGCTGGCATGGGCGGCTATTCCGGCGGAGACGGCCTGCAGACCAAGCTCTTTCTTTTGGCGCTGGAACAGCGCATGGCACCGTTCGGTGTCGTGCAGACACAAGTGGAACTCCTATGAAGCAGGCTCGCGCATGACCAAAGCTATCCGTATTCACGCCAATGGCGGCCCCGAGGTCATGAAATGGGAGGACGTGCCCACGCCTGAGCCTGGGCCCGGCGAAGCACTCGTGCGTCATGCGGCCGTGGGCCTGAACTATATCGACGTCTATTTCCGCACCGGCCTCTACAAGGCACCGCTACCGGCCACTATAGGCATGGAAGGCAGCGGCACCATCGTGGCGGTGGGCAGTGGTGTCACCGAACTCGCGCCGGGGGATCGTGTGGCCTACGCCGGTGGCCCGATCGGGGCGTATGCCACCGAGCGCGTGATTGCCGCAGATCGCCTGGTGAAGCTGCCCGCCACAATCGACTTCAACACCGGCGCTGCGATGATGCTGCAGGGCCTGACCGCACAATATCTGCTGCGCCGCACCTACAAGGTGCAGCCCGGCCAGACCATCCTGGTACATGCGGCTGCCGGCGGCGTCGGTTTGATCCTGTGCCAGTGGGCGAAGCACCTGGGTGCCACGGTGATCGGCGTTGTCTCTACCGCTGAAAAAGCCGAGCTGGCGATGCAGCACGGCGCGGCCCACGCCATCGTTGGCCACGCCAATCTGGCGGCTGAGGTCAAGCGGATCACCGGCGGGGCGATGGTGCCGGTGGCTTATGACAGCGTGGGCAAGGACACCTTCATGCCGAGCCTGGACTGTCTGGCCCCACTTGGCCTGATGGTCAGCTTCGGCAATGCGTCCGGCCCGGTACCGCCTGTGGATCTCGGCGTGCTGACGGCCAAAGGCAGCCTCTATGTTACGCGGCCCACGCTCGCCACCTACACGGCCAAACGGTCCGATCTTGTGGCGGCTGCGACCGACCTGTTCAACGTTGTGGCGTCTGGCGCCGTGGCCATCCGCGTCAACCAGACCTTCCCGCTCAGCGAGGCTGCGGCGGCACATCGGGCGCTGGAAGCCCGGGAAACAACCGGCAGCACGGTTCTGCTGCCGTAGTCGCACCCTTGCAGGATGTTGAAACCCAGGCCCGGCTGCGCCGGACGCGAATTACTGCGCTCATCGTGGCGTGCGCATTGTTCATGCAGAACCTGGACAGCACGGTGATCGCCACCGCGTTGCCCGCGATGGCCCGGGAATTTGGCGTGGAGCCGGTGCGGATGAACGTGGCGCTCACGTCCTATCTGATCAGCCTCGCCATGTTCATCCCGGCCAGCGGTTGGATGGCGGATCGCTTTGGCGCGCGGCACGTGTTCCGTGGCGCCATCGTGCTGTTCACCGTGGGATCGGTGCTGTGCGGCCGCGCGGACACGCTGGGCTTTCTGGTTTTCTCCCGCGTTCTGCAGGGCCTGGGCGGCGCCATGATGGTTCCCGTCGGACGCCTTTTGCTGCTGCGAACTGCGCCAAAGTCCGAGGTGGTGGCGGCCATGGCCTGGCTTACCATGCCAGCGTTGGTGGGGCCGGTTGTAGGCCCTCCCCTGGGCGGCTTCATCGTCACCTACACCACCTGGCGCTGGGTGTTCGACATCAACGTTCCGATCGGAATCCTCGGCATTATACTCGTTACTCTGTTCGTCAAGGATGTGCCGGAAGGCACGGTGGCACGGCTGGATGGGCGCGGCCTGTTTCTGACCGCTGTCACCATGGGCGGTCTGATGATCGGGCTCGAAACCGTCGGGCGCGACATGGTGGAGCCTTGGGTGACGCAGGCCATGTTGGCTGGAGGCGTGGTGGCTGGTCTGCTCTACTGGCTTCATGCCCGAAACAACCCGGCGCCTCTGCTCGACTTCAGCTTGCTCCGTATCCCCACTTTTTTGGTTGCTGTGGTAGGTGGAACGCTGTTTCGGGCCGGTGTGGGAGCTGTGCCGTTCCTGTTGCCGCTGATGCTGCAGGTGGGTTTTGGCCGTTCTGCGGCTGACAGCGGGCTGATCACCTTTGCCAGCTCGGCCGGTGCGCTCGTGATGAAACCGGCTGCAATGTCAGCGCTACGCCGCTTTGGCTTTCACAACACACTGCTTTATAATTCGGTCATCTCGGCTTTGCTGCTGCTGATCTGCGCCGCATTCCGGCCCACCTGGCCGGCAGCCGGTCTCTACGCGGCCTTGCTGGCAGGCGGCTTTTTTCGTTCGTTGCAGTTCACTGCCTACAATTCGGTGGCCTATGCGGACATTCCGCGCGAACGCATGAGTGCGGCTACCAGCCTTTACAGTACGATCCAGCAGGTCTCCGTCACCCTTGGTGTCACCATCGGTGCTGCGGTGCTGGAGATCTCGATGGCCGCCAATGGCCGATTCTTACCGGGGCTTCCTGATTTTAGTGCGGCATTTATCGTCGTCGGCCTGATGGCCATTTTGGCGGCGCCGGCGACATTCCTGATGCCCCGCAACGCCGCCACAGAAATGAGTGGGCACGCCGCCGGGTCGTAGCCTTAGAGCGTGAAAGCTTCAGGCAGATGAAGCTATCACGCTCTAGCCCTTGTTTTATCGAGCATGTTTATGCGTCTGGGTGAAGCAACCCAAACGCATCATGATCTAGCCCTATGTTTTATTGAGCAATTTTATCGTATAATTGAATTAATCTTAGGCGATATTGCCCTAACCCACGTCCCACTGTGGGGCGAAGCTTGGATTTACGAAGCGTTCGATCTTTGGCAATGCCGCAATCACCGCACGATCAGCGTCATCCAACACCAGCTTTTGCGCATCCAGGTTCGCTTGCTGGCTTTCGGCCCGTGCGGCCTTCGGAATCGCCGCCACGCCGTCCTGATCAAGCAGCCACTTCAATGCCACCTGCGCCGCACTTACACCGTGTTTCGTGGCGATCTCGCCCAGCGACGGATGATCGGCCAGGCGTCCCTGCGCCAACGGGCAATAGGCTGTTACCACGACGCCCTTCGATCTTGCGTAGGTCACCAGCTTGGTCTGGTCGAGCAGCACGTGGTACTCGAATTGGTTCACCGCAATCGGCGCCCCGATCTCCTCCACAGACCGCTTGAGCAGCGCCACCGGGAAGTTCGAAACCCCGATGTTGCGCGCCAGCCCTTGCTCCTTGAATTTTACCAATTGCCCCAGCGCCGCCGGCAGATCCATCGTTGGCGACGGCCAATGGATCAGATACAGATCCACATAAGACTGCCGAAGCTGCGTCAGGCTGTTGTCCATCGCACGCTGCATTGCGTCCGGCGAAAGGTTCTCCCACCAGACCTTTGTGGTCAGATGAATGTCGCCCCGCGCGACGGCCGTATTGGCCAGTGCCGCGCCCACGGCGTCCTCGTTGCCATACATCTGTGCGGTGTCGATGTGCCGATAGCCGCGCGACAGCGCGCCCTCGACGGCGGCAGTGCATTCCTCACCCTTCATCCGCCAAGTGCCCAGGCCGAGCTTGGGCATCTTCAGTCCGTTTTCGGTGATCATGGCAGACATCCTCAGCGCTTGGTGAAATCGACGACGGCAGCAAAACCGGTCTCGGTGCCGAAGGCCAGATGCGTGCCATCGCCGCTCCACGCCATCGCCGAGACTGCGCCGCGCCCGGTGCCGGCCACGGGCAGGATACGCGCCGATGTGATGTCGGCCATCACCACCAGCCCATCCGAAAAACCCGCCGCCACGGCATCCTGCTGCGGGTGGCAGACCAGACTGGTGCAGATCACATTGTCGCCCCCAGCCAACTCAGTGGGTGCCTTGCCCATCGGACCGCCGCCATGGAACGGCCAGAGCACGACTGACTCAGCACCGGACGAGGCCAGCCACTTGCCGCCGCGCGTGAACGACAGCGCCTCGGTCTTGGTGGGATAGCCGCTCATGCGCATGTGCTGGCCATCGGACAGCCGCCAGCCATGCAGTGAATTCTCCTGCATGGCGGTCACCACGCAGTCGCCATCCGGGCTGAACACCACGCCGGTATGACTGCCCTTCCATTCAAGCCGCCGAGGATTGTCGGTCTTGCTGGCCACAAACCAAAGGCTCGCGCCATTGTAGTGGCTGGCGGCGATGCGCTTGCCCTTCGCATCGAACGCGATGCCGGTGACGGTGGAGGGATGCTCCAACGATTTCATCGTTGTGCCGGCGCCGTCCATCACATGCAGGATCTTGCCCACGCTGGCGGCCAGCAGCTTGGATTTGCCATCGGCGAAGCTCGCCACCCGCTCCACCCATTTCGAGCCGAACTTTTGTAAGCGGCTGGTGGTCCCATCGGCAGCCACCCGCATCAGGCAGCCGTCGTCGCCACTGGTGATGAAGCCGGTCTGTGCGGTGTTCTGTGCCAGTGACAGCAACGCGCCGTCATGGGCCTCAGCCGTGATCCAGGCCAATGGATTGGCCCGTGACAGCAGGCGCACCGTGCCGTCGCCCAAGCCGAACGCCGCCTGGCCGCCCTCCCGGTCGAAACTGGCGGCGATGACAAAAGCATCGAAGTTGGACGACGTGCCGCGGGTTTGTAGGATGTGGTCGGCCGACACGGTCTCGCCCATGTCAGGCCACCTTTTCTTCAGCAACCTGGCAGGCTTCGAACCCACGGCGCAGCTGCGGCCGGTTGAGGTCGCGGCCGATGAACACGATGCGGCTGGTGCGCTCCTCACCCTTCCATGGCCCGATGAAATCGCCGTCCGCGATCATGTGTACTGCTTGGAATGCGAACCGCCTGTCATCGCCGACATACGAAAGAATGCCCTTGGTGCGCAGGAGATCCTGGCCCTTGGACGCCAGCAGCTCCCCGATCCATTCGTTGAATTTTTCTGGATCGATGGGACGCTTTGCCTCGAAGCTCATCGAGGCGATCTCGTCGTTGTGGGTGTGCTCGTCGGTCTCCAGGAAGTTGGGCATGTGGTCGAGCACACGAGCCAGGTCGAACGCGCCCTGGTCCAGAAGTTCGGTGATGGGAACGTTCGACTTCTCGGAGCGGATGATCCGGGCCGAGCGATTGATGGCACGGATCTGCGCCTCGACCGCATCAGCCTCGGCGGCGGTTACGAGGTCGATCTTGTTGAGCACGATCACGTCGGCAAAGGCGATCTGCTCGGCTGCCTCGGTGCTGTCGAGCAAGCGTTGCGGCAGGTGCTTGGCGTCCACCACGGTGATGATCGCGTCCAGCCGCGTGCGGGCCTTTACGCCTTCGTCCACGAAGAAGGTCTGCGCCACAGGGGCTGGGTTGGCGAGGCCGGTCGTCTCGATGATGATGCCGTCGAACTTACTTTTGCGCTTCATCAGTGCCGTCACGATTCGGATCAGATCGCCGCGCACCGTGCAGCAGATGCAGCCGTTGTTCATCTCGAACACTTCCTCGTCGCTGTCCACGACCAGGTCGTTGTCCACGCCAAGCTCGCCAAACTCGTTGATCACGACGGCATATTTCCGGCCGTGGTTTTCAGAGAGAATGCGGTTGAGCAACGTGGTCTTGCCGGCACCGAGATAGCCCGTCAGCACAGTAACGGGAACAAGATCGGCCGTGGCCGCAGTGGGAAGGTCTGACATCGGAGGCTCCGAGGGAAGGATGCCCCGTTATATAGGGTTTTCGCTGCCTCGCGGCCAATGGGTCAGCACATTGTGGCGCAGGGCAGCCAGACGCGCGGACGCGATGGCGGTGCTGAACGATGCGGCACGGGCCAGGCCACCTGCGGCAATGGCCGCCCGCCGGGCCGGGTCGTCCGCCAGCATCCGGATTGCTGTGGCAATGTCGGCGGGATCATCGGGATCGATGGGCACGGCCATCTGCCCCGTCACTTCTGGTAGGCCGCCACGCGGCGCACAGATCAGCGCGGCCCCGCAGGCCATGGCCTCCAGCGCTGTCAGCCCGAACGGCTCCGGCCACCGGCTAGGCACCACCACGATGGCGGCCCCGGCCATGGCGGCCAGAACCTCGGCGTGCGGCTTCCATCCCGGCATCGACACGTCGGCTGCCCGGGCCTTCGGGCGCAAGGCCTGGAGAAATGGCGTCTCTGGGCTGTCCGATCCAAACCGATCCGCCCCGATTATCTCGGCGCGCCAGCCGGGCAGATGCGGCAGTGCGAGCGCGCAGGCGGCCACGAAGCTGTCCGCCCCCTTGTCTGCCACCACGCGGCCCGCGAACAGGATCACCTTCTCCGGGTGAGGCTCTGGCATCGCGTTGGTATCGACGAAGTTGGGGAACACGCTGATGGTGTCGGGCGCCGCACGTCCGTCCGTCAGCCGGTTTAGGAGATAGGCGGAAACCGGCGCTACGGCCGCCAGTCGCGCTACCAGCTCGCCACGCTGCGGCGGCGTTCTGGCTCCGCGCATGCCGTGCGGATCGTTATGCAGGAACAGGATCACGGGAATCGCAGGAAATTTTCGCGCCAGATACAACGCGATATCGGGGCGGTTGTGCACCTCGATCGTCTCCGGCGGCGCCCGCCGCAGTGCCGCCGCCAGACCGGCCGCATAGCGCATCGCGTGACGTCCAGGCCACAGCTTCAAGGGCACGGGCTGGAACGGCACGTCCTGGAATGGCGACGTTGTTGGCATGCCATACACAACGGCGTCGCCCATCCGGGCCATCAGGCGAACCAGCAGGCCGATCGCCCCCGTGGCCTGCGCGCTGAACATCTCACGCGGGGGCAGCACGATGGCGGATGTCACGACAAGGGCCCGATCAGGTCGCGGGCGCTTCCATCCGCGCGATGTACCATGACTGCGGCTCGTTGCGCGCCGCCTCCTGCCATTCCCGCATCAGGGGATGATCCAGCATCGCATCAACATAGAGTTGCGCCACCGGCGACAGCGTTGGGCGGTAGGTCATGAAGCGGAACACCACTGGTGCATACATTGCGTCCGCGTTGCCGATCTCCTGGCCGAACAGATAGGGGCCGTCGCCGCCGAAGCGGGCCCGCGTGTCGCACCAGAGCGCATCGATGCGCGCGATATCGGCCAGGCATTCCGGCGTTTGCCCGGCGCCCACGGCGCTGCGGAACAAGCTCATGGGCATGTTCATCCGCAGATCGCGAAATCCCGAATGCATTTCTGCGGAAATGGCGCGGGCATGCGCGCGGGCGCCGGGGTGGGTGGGCCACAGCATGGGGACCATCTCGGCGCAATATTCGCAGATCGCCAGGCTATCCCAGATCGTATGGCCGTCGTATTCCAGCAGGGGCACGTAGCCGCTGGGGCTTGCGGCCTTTACCGCGGGCGTAGTGCCACCTGACAGTGGAATCACGCGCTCCTCCACATCCAGCCGCGCCAGCCTTACCGCCAACCAGCCGCGCAGCGACCAGGACGAGTAGCGCCGTGTGCCGATCGTCAGGATGCCATCCTTGGGGGTGCGATAGTCGGCGGGGGTAAGAAAATCGGGCGACGTGGCGGTTTTGCCCGAGCCCTGGGTATCAATGGTCGTATCTGACATCGCTGCCGCACTCCGTGGTTGCTCACCGCGCCGCAAAGCGCGAACCTCGTCTTCATACCCCTACACCGGCGGCGCCACCATGGCGTCGCCTCGCCAGGCGTTTTGCCAACCTCTTCGCCCACCTCTCCGCCCACCTCTCCGCACGGGACCCCAGACATGAACGAGATCGCCGCGCGCCCGAACAATCTTGATGCGTTCTGGATGCCGTACAGCGCCAACCGCGCCTTTAAGTCGACACCGCGCATGCTCGCCCGGGCCGAGGGCATGTACTACTACACCCAGGACAATCACGAGATCATCGACGGCACCGCCGGCCTGTGGTGCTGCAATGCCGGCCACGGCCGGCGCGAGATCATCGAGGCGATCCAGAAGCAGGCGGCGGTGATGGATTTCGCGCCCACTTTCCAGTTGGGCCACCCGATCGCGTTCCAAGCCGCGGCGAAGATCGCCGAAATCACGCCCGAGGGCTTGGACCGTATTTTCTTCACCAATTCAGGCTCCGAATCCGCGGACACGGCCCTGAAGATCGCGCTCGCCTATCACAGGGCGCGCGGCGAAAGCAGCCGCGTGCGGTTGATCGGGCGGGAACGCGGCTATCACGGCGTGGGCTTCGGCGGCATGTCCGTCGGTGGCATCGGGACCAACCGCAAACAGTTCGGCGCGCTGCTGCCGTATGTCGACCACCTGCCGCACACCCACAGCCTGGATCGCGCGTTTACCCGCGGGCAGCCCGAGCAGGGCGCCAATCTGGCGGACGCTTTGGAAAACCTGGTGGCCCTGCATGGCGCCGAGACCATCGCTGCTGTGATGGTGGAGCCGTTGGCCGGTTCCACCGGCGTGCTGGTGCCGCCGAAGGGATACCTCAATCGCCTTCGCGCACTCTGCGACAAATACGGCATCCTGCTGATCTATGACGAGGTCATCACGGGCTTTGGCCGCATCGGCACCCCGTTCGGTGCCGAGCGCCTGGGTGTGGCGCCGGATATTATGACGATGGCCAAGGGCCTGACCAACGCCGCCGTGCCGATGGGCGCCGTTGCGTGCCATGAGAAAATCTACGACGCCATCGTCAACGGCTCGCCCGCTGGGATCGAGCTGTTCCATGGCTACACCTATTCCGGCCATCCGCTGGCCTCGGCTGCCGCGATCGCCTCGATCGACCTGCACCGCAACGACGATCTGGCCGGCCGTGCCCTGGCGATGGAGGGCTATTTCGAAGACGGCGCGCATTCCATGGCGGGCCTGCCCAACGTGATCGACGTGCGCAACATGGGCCTGGTGGCCGGCATCGAACTCCAGCCCCGCGCCGGTGCCCCCACCGACCGCGCGACGCGCATCTTCCAGCGCTGTTTCGACAACGGCGTGTTGATCCGCACCACCGGCGACATCATTGCGCTGTCACCGCCGCTGATTGTGGAGAACAAGCACGTCGATCGGATTTTCGAGGTATTGGGCGACGCGATCCGGGCCGAAGCGGCCTAGTGCGTGATGATTTTGGGTAGAGTCAAAATCATCACGCTCTAACCCCTGTTTTACCGATCATGTTCATGCGTTTGGGTGAAGCAACCCAAACGCATCATGACCTAGGTCGGCCGCAGTCCCACGGTTGCGTGGAAAGTCGAGGAGGTTGGACATCGCCCGACCTATGTCATCACCATTTCGCGGA
>JBBROR010000101.1:0-9901 GCA_038229175.1 Acetobacterales bacterium
AAGTCGAAGCCGACGAGACCCGCCCGCAGCTCAAGGTGGCGGTTTGAGCGTGATTGCGCGCAAGTCCGCCTCCCGACGCAGATCCACAGGCCCGTATATCTGTCCACGAAACGCCAATGCGCGTGCCTGTGCGGTGAGGAAGAAGCAACTGGACCGAATTCACCGTTTGGCCATCGGCGCGATCATAGGTTGTGCCGCAGCCAGGCATCCGTAGCCCTTGCCGCCATGCGCTGGCGGATTGGGCCCGGCGAAACGCTCGTCCATCGGCTCTGATGCCGGCTGGTGGCGGGTGTCGCACGAAATTCGGACCCGACCGCCGACCGACGCGTTGTCGAACGAGCCGTGTGCCGTGAACATGCCAAAAACCATACAGTCCCCAGGCGCGAACGCCGTCGTCAACAGGCGCGCATCGTGCGCCTCGGCAACATCCACCGGGTGTTCGCCCAAATGCCCGGGCCGCGACGGATCGCGATCCACGTCATGGCCCTCAAAGCGCGCGCGCAGCTCCTGCCAATCATGCGAACCCTCGACCATGTAGAGCGGGCCCTCATCGCGCCCGACGGCGCCGATCGGCGTCCAAACCGTCACCAGCCGCCCGGTGCCGCGGTTCATATAGGGATGGTCGATATGCAGGGGGCTTGCGCGCCCCGCGGCCATTGCGCGGAGCCAGGTAAAGCCGAACGGGGCGGAAGGCGCGTCGAACAGTCGGTCCATCACCGCCATGATGCGGGGGCCATTGATGACGCGGCGCAAGGCTGGGCCGTCACTCACCGATTTCCAGAATGCACCGAGATCGGGGTGCAACTCGGCCCGGCGGGACCGGCCCGTGGCGATCGCAGCCTCCGCCGGAACCGCGATCTCATCCACCTCCGCGAGGCGCGCGAGCACCTCGTGGCGCGCGGCCAGCACCTCGTTTGCATCGAGCAACCCGCGCAGCAGGAGGTAGCCGTGGCACTGCAACTGGGCGGCAAGGTCGCCCTGCACGACCGCTTCGACGAGCTCGCCGATGATCGCGTTTGGCACGGGCCGGCCTTGGATGGTGGATTGCATGTGGACCTCCTCCTATTTTGGAGACGACGCTAGGCAGACCGGGCACCGGCGGCTAGTGATTAAGATCTGAGGAAAGAGTCCTCAGATCTTAATCACTAGCCTTTGATCTTGTGGGCCAAATTCCCTGACGCTCCGGTAGCAAGCGTCAGGTTTGGACCACTAGAGCAGCTTATGTCCGTCCGAAAAAGCCGTAAGCGGCTCCGTTCAGTCGGACGCTGCTCTAGCCAAAAGCTTTGAAAATCAATACCCCAATCCGATAGATTGCTAGGACAAGCAGATGGCGTTGCCCCTCAGCGGATTGACGGTTCTCGATCTCACTCTGGCGCGGGCAGGACCCACCTGTGTGCGCCATCTCGCCGACTGGGGTGCCGATGTCATCCGCATCGAACCCCCCGCTTCGGCTGGCGAGGACATCGGCGGCAAGCGGGACGGGTTCGATTTCCAGAACCTGCACCGCAACAAACGCACGATGAACCTCGACCTGAAATCCCCCGAGGGCCATGCCGCGTTCCTCAAGCTGGCCGCCACCGCCGACGTTCTGGTGGAGAACATGCGCTCCAGCGTGAAGCACCGGCTGAAAATCTCCTACGACGACCTGAAAACCATCAACCCCCGCCTCGTTTACGGCAGCATCAGCGGCTTCGGCCAGACCGGCCCCTACGGCAAGCGCGCCGGCGTGGACCAGATCGCGCAGGGGCTCGGCGGCCTTATGTCCATCACCGGTGAGCCCGGTCGTGGCCCGATGCGCGTGGGCATTCCGATCGCCGATCTCACCGCCGGCAACCTGCTGGCATTCGCGATCATGACGGCCTTGTTCGAACGCCACACCACCGGCGTCGGCCGTTGGGTGCACACCTCGCTGCTTGAAGTGCAGGTGTTCATGCTGGACTTCCAGGCCTCCCGCTACCTTGTCTCCGGCGAAGTGGCAGGCCAGGCCGGCAACGATCACCCAACCGGCATTCCCACCGGCGTATTTCCGGCGTCGGACGGCTTCATCAACATCGCCGCCTCCTCCGGCCGGCTCTGGACCCGCTTTGCCGAGACCATCGGCCATCCCGAATGGACGACCGACCCAAAATGGTTGTCACAACAGGGCCGCAGTGACGACCGCGCCGCCATCAACGCGGCGATCAGTGATGTCACCAAGCACAAATCCTCGTTGCACTGGATCGACTTGTTCGAGGAAGCCGGCATTCCCTGCGGCCCGATCAACAGCATCGACAAGGTTTTCGCCGATCCGCAGGTCCAGCATCTCGGCATGGCCACCAAGGTGATGCATAAAGATCTGGGCGAGTTGTCGCTGGTGGCATCGCCCATCAATCACGAAGGCGTTGCCAAAACCATCCGCACGGCCACACCATCGGCCGGCGAACACACCGACGAGATCATGATGAGCCTTGGCTACACCGCCGAACAGATTGCGGCATACCGCGACAAGGGCGTGATCGGATAACGATCGCTTCGGCGATCAAGGGGAGAAAACACCATGCTGATCACGCGCAGAACCGCCGTGGCCGGACTATCCGCAATCGGAATGGGCCTTACGAGCGCCGCCCGTGCCCAGATGGCCGAGGTTGAGGCCGCCGCCCGCAAGGAAGGTGCCATCACATGGTACACCGCCCACACCGATGGCGAGAGCGCCGAGCAGGCCGGGGCGGCGTTTACCAAGCTGTACCCCGAGATCAAGTGCACCGTCATCCGCACGACGGCACAAGTCGCCTACCAGCGCCTGCAGCAGGACATCAAGAACAACTCCGCCAACTGCGACATCTTCAGCTCCACCGATCTCGGCCACGACGAAACGCTGAAGGCGCGTGGCCAATTCCTGAAATACGTGCCGATCAACCTCGCCGGCGTATCGCCATACTATCTTGGCCTGGACAAGGACGGCTTTTACCACGCAACCGTCGCCGAATTCTGCGTTCTGCTTGCCAACACCAAGCACGTGACGGAGGCAGAAACGCCGAAGGTCTGGAAAGACCTGCTCGCGCCGCGTTGGAAGGGCCAGGTCGCGGTCGGCCACCCCGGCTTCAGCGGCAGCGTCGGAACCTGGGTGGTCATGATGCGCGACATCTACGGCTGGAAGTTCTTCGAGGACCTGGAACGCGGCAAGCCCCAGATCGGCCGTTCCCTGAACGACAGCGTCACCACCCTGAATTCCGGCGAACGCCAGGTGGCCATGGGCCCGCCTGGCCTCGCCAAGGCCTCGGCCTCCCGCGGCAACCCCATCCGCGTCACCTATCCCACGGATGGCTCGGTGATCGTGGTGTCGCCGTCAGCCATCATGATCAACGCGCCCCACCCCAACGCCGCCAAGCTGTTCATGGAATTCCTCTGCGGCCCCGTGCACGCCGAGCTCATGGCCGCCTCCGGCCGAGCGCCCGTCCGCCCCACCAGCCAGGGCAGCGGCATGCCGGAAGGCAAGATCCTGCGTCCCACCACCGCACAGATCGTCAAGGGCATCCCCGAGGTGATCG
This sequence comes from Acetobacterales bacterium, assembly GCA_038229175.1. GTDB lineage: Bacteria > Pseudomonadota > Alphaproteobacteria > Acetobacterales > Acetobacteraceae > CAIQQQ01. The sequence goes on from JBBROR010000101.1 coordinate 3,528, forward strand.
AGCAATGGCGCGATCTGTTCGGCAACTAGTGCTCTGACCCAAACATGAGGTGCAGCATGTATCAGAGCACTAGCCTGATGTTATGGGCCGATTCACCAAACGGGCTGAATTTCCCGTTTGGATCGGACCACTAGTGCTCTGACCCAAACATGAGGTGCAGCATGTATCAGAGCACTAGCCTGATGTTATGGGCCGATTCACCAAACGGGCTGAATTCCCCGTTTGGATCGGACCACTAGGATGCGCCGCTTCGATCCCCTCACGCTGCTGTGGGTGCTGCTTGCCGCGGTCCTTGCCTTCCTGGTCATCAACCCGATGCTGCGCCTCGTGCTCAGCTCGCTTCAGGCGGTCGACACCGGCGACTGGACCTTCGCCAACTATGGCATCGCCTACGGCCGCCCGCGCTACATCCAGGCGCTGTGGAACGCCCTGATGCTGGGCGTCTGCGTCACCGCCTTGTGCCTGGTCCTCGCGGTGCCGATGGCCTGGGCGGTGAGCCGGACGGACATGCCGGCCAAGGGCGTCATCAAGCTGATGACCTTGGCAGCGTTCGTCACACCCCCTTATCTCGGCGCCATTGGCTGGATCCTGCTCGCCGGCCCCAACGCCGGCTGGCTCAACCAGGCCTGGATGGGCCTCACCGGCGCCAGCGAGGGGATCTTCAACATCTACTCGTTCGCCGGCCTCACCGTCATCATCGCGCTCTACTCTTTTCCGTATCTGTTCATCTTCATCAGCTCGGCACTGGACACCGTGTCGTCGGAGATGGAAGACGCGGCCAATGTTCTGGGCTGCGGTACGTTGCGCACCATGTTCCGCATCACACTTCCCCTCGTCCTGCCAGCGATCCTCGGCGGTGCCATCATCACCTTCCTCGAAGCCATCGCCCTGTTCGGCTCGCCCGCACTCATCGCCATCCCCGCCCGCTTCAACGTCGTCACAACGCAGCTATTGCAATTCTTCAGCCCGCCGGTCCGCGCCGAGGTGGCCGCCGCCTACGCCGTGCCCTTGCTGCTGATCACGCTCTGCCTGTTCGGCCTGCAACGCCGCATCCTACGCCGCCGGGGCTTCGTCTCCATGACTGGCAAAGGTGGCGAGCGTCGGATCATCGAACTCGGCCCTTGGCGCTGGGTGTTGCTGGGGTATTCTGCTTTCGTCCTCTCCCTCTCCGTCCTGCTTCCCTACGCCGCACTCTCCCAGGCGGCACTGGCCAAAGCCTGGGGCAGGGGCTGGCATTTTGATAACCTCACGCTTGATAACTTTGCCTATCTTCTTTTCCGCCATGAGACCGCCGGCCAGTCGGTGCTGAACAGTTTCTACTACGCCGGCGCCGCCGCCTGCATCGGCATCGCGCTCACTTTGTCCATTGCCTACATCGTCAGCCGCCGCCTCCTGCCCGGCGCCAACATCCTGGGCTTTCTCTGCATGGCGCCCATCGTGGTGCCCGGGATCGTGCTGGCCGTGGGCTTCTACGCCGCCTACGCCCCGCCGCCTTTTGCGCTATACGGCACGGCGACCCTTCTGATCCTGGCTTTCACGACACGGTTCCTGCCCGTGGGCTATGCCAACGCCAGCGCCGCCATCCGCGGCATCAATCCCGAAATGGAGGAAGCCGTCCGCATCCTCGGCGGCGGCCGAACGGTTGCCATCCGCCGCGTCCTGGCACCCCTGATGCGCCGCGGCATGATCGGCGCCTGGCTGCTCGTCTTCATCCCCGCCTCACGCGAGCTCAGCACGGCGTTGTTCCTGTACGGCCCCAAAACCCGCACGATGTCGGTGATGCTGCTCGACCTCAGCGAGGAGGGTAACTTTGAACGCCTCGCAGCCCTCGGCTTCATGCTGCTGATCGCCACCATGGTCATCGTCGCCATCGGTTTCCGATTTGTTGGCCGCGATTTCATGCAGCGTAGAACGTGAAAGAGTTGGAATGAGCCGCCTGCAACTGAATGGCCTTGGCCGCATGTTCGGCCAGGTGCCGGCAGTGGACAACGTGTCGCTTACCCTCACCGACGGCGAGTTCGTCTCGCTCCTCGGCCCGTCCGGCTGCGGCAAGACCACCACGTTGCGGATGATCGCCGGCTTCATCAAACCGTCCAGCGGCACCATCAGCGTCAGCGGAACCGTCATCTCGTCCCCTAAGCGCATGGTGGCGCCAGAACATCGCGGCATGTCGATGATCTTCCAAAGCTACGCGATCTGGCCGAACATGACGGTGGCCGAAAACGTGGCCTTCGGGCTCACGCTTCGCAAAATGCCATCATCCGAGGTGCGCGCCCGCACCGAGAAGATGCTAGCGGTCGTGCGCCTCGGCCACCTCAAGGACCGCTATCCCAGCGAACTCAGCGGCGGCCAGCAACAACGCGTGGCCCTGGCCCGCGCCATCATCATCGAGCCCGCCGTGCTGCTGCTGGACGAGCCGCTCTCCAACCTCGACGCCAACCTGCGCGAAGAAATGCGCACCGAAATCCGCCGCCTGCACGACGAGTTCAAGATCACCACCGTCTACGTCACGCACGACCAGTCCGAAGCGATGGTGACGTCGGACCGCATCGTGGTGATGAACCAAGGCCGTATCGAGCAGGTGGACGACCCCGTCTCGCTCTACACGATGCCAAAAACGCGCTTCGTCGCCGGCTTCATCGGCCGCACCAACTTTCTCGATGGTGTCAGCGACGGCGCCGAAATCCGCTTCGACGGCTTCACCGTTCCCGCCGCGGGAACAGCTGCCGGCCAAGCCAGCTTTTCGGTACGCCCGCAAAGCGTCTCGATTCACGAAACCAGGGGCCACGCTGTGAGAGCGCAGGGTGATGCGTGGTGGGTCAAGGCGGTGGTTGCCGAGCGTGCCTATCTCGGCGAATACTGGGACTACGGAATTCGGCCCGAAGGCTCCAGCCAGACGCTGCGCGTCACGGCACCACCTGCAACTTCGCTGGCCGCGGGCCAGTCGGTTTGGCTCGCCATCGATCACCAGCAGGCAGCCCGAGTGCCCGCACCGGCTATCTGACGATCTGACCCAACCGGCCAAGGAGTGCATTGTTCGTGTTTCGCGCACCGAGGCTGGCGAACCTTGCCGGCCGTGCCAGGCTGCGCTCGCCCGGAATGGTTGGCATGCAGATCGGTTGCGAATTGTTTTCAGCGGCCAGGCGGTCATAATCCATCATGACCCCTGATTTCCTGACGATCCCCGGCGCTCCCACCCCCGTCGCCCCGTTCAGCCACGCGGTGCGGGTCGGTCCCTGGTTGTTCGTCACCGGCCAGATGCCCACTTGGCCAGACGATGACAAGGCGGCGTTGCCTGTGGGTGCCGCCGCCCAAACGTCGCGTGTCATCGACAATCTCCGCATTGTCCTGCACGGCGCCGGCATGGACTGGTCGCATGTGGTCCAGGCACGTGTCTATCTCACTGAATTCGAACGCGACTATGCGACGATGAACGAAATTTGGCGGGCGAGCTTTCCTGGGAGCCTCCTGCCGGCGCGAACCTGCATCGGCGTCACGGCGCTGGCGCGTTCAGCTTTGGTGGAGATCGACGTCATTGCCCACCGTTCGGCTTGATTGGGCAGATGCAACACCACGCAGCATGGAGTGACCCACACTGGTGTTCTCCCAGAAAATGCCGAAGCCGTTGGTTCTTAATCGCGTGCGAGGTTTCCAGCCTGCGCGCCAGCCCTTAAAATAAGGTTACGGCGTCGAGCAGACCGGTTGCCCATATCGCGAGAGCGCCCCAACATCTTCGGAATAACATTGCTAATCTTCGGACAACGCGCCTTTGATCGGCACGAACGGGCGGTGCACCGCACTGCCCATGCAGTCTGGCTTTCAGATTCAGGTCAATTTCGCGATCATACGAAGGCATCCCAAGACATCATCGCCGCGGTTGGCGAACCTGATCATCGTCACATCGAGCCCGGAGGCCAGGATGAGCCAATTTGAGCCCCGTCCTACCGTCGTCGTGAAAAGCCGCGATATGTCGCGTTGCCTACATTGCGACGTGCGGGACCGAAGCGTGTGCAGCGCGATGGATATCCCCGATCTTCAGCACCTGGCCGACGTTGCCATGCATCGAACCATTGAAAAGGGCCGCGTCTTCATCGAAGAGGGCATGCCTGCGACCGATTTCGTCAACATCATTGCTGGTACTGCGAAGTTATTCAAAACCTTGCCGAATGGCCGTCAACAAATTATGGGCTTTGCCGGCAGCGGCCATTTCCTGGGCCTTGCGGTGTCGCAGACCTATGCCTTCAGCGCCCAGGCGATCGAACCGCTCGAGATCTGCCGCTTCTCCCGCCCCAAGCTTTATCACGTGCTGCACGACTTTCCTGCCATGGAGGCTCGTTTGCTGGAAACTGCCTGCAACGAACTGGTCGCGGCCCAGGACCAGATGCTTCTGCTCGGCCGCAAAACTGCGTTGGAGCGGGTCGCAAGCTTCCTGATCGCCCGCCAGCGGGACGTTCACGGCTACCGTGGCCCTGTCGATAGCATCGATCTGCCGATGACCCGTGCCGAAATCGCAGATTATCTGGGCCTTACGATCGAGACGGTCAGCCGAACCATCAGCAAGCTGAAGGCGGATGGCAGGATTGCTACACCTGCTCGCGACAGCATCGCCATCCTCGACCTTGCCTGGCTCACCAGCATCGCTGAAGGCAACGACACAATGGGCTGAGGGCCACCAACCTTCTCGCCACTTCCGCCGATGCGCCGAACTATAATCGGGCAACTCGCCTTACACCTCATCACCCGCATGCAGGCGGCCTCAGACTCCGGCTCAGACGAGGCCGCGTCAACCTGCAGCACCTGAGCGCCCCACATAGACGAACGAGCGCGGCCGAAAAGGCATCGATCGATCGCCAGATGGGCCTTGTCGACAACGCCCCATCGCGCAATCCTCAGCCACGCAAGGCGGGCGGACGTCACACGGCAGCTAAACCAATGCCGTTATCGGACGTTCGGATGCCGGTCGAGTGTCGGCCGGAGACCGCGCGTCGGGGTATAAGCGATGTCGATCAAGCGCGTGGGTGTTATCGGTCTCGGCAATATGGGCCTTCCGATGGCGGTCATATTGGCGCGAAAGGGTTTCGAGGTCGTGGGCTTCGATCTGAGCGCGGCGCGCTGCAAGCTGGCATCCGACCAGAACATCACCCCGCTTCCGCTGGACGTGCTGCTGCGCTCCGTTGATGTCGTGGTGTTGTCCCTGCCGTTCGCCCGGGATGTCGAGGCCGTGCTGAAGACGCCCCACGCGCTGCTCGATCGCAGGGATCGCCGGGTGATCGTTGTCGATACGTCCACCGCCGATCCTACGACCAGCCGACGTTTGCAGAAGTTGCTCAACGCCGCCGGGCACGGCCATCTCGACGCGCCGGTCAGCGGTGGCCCTGCCGGGGCGTCGGATGGCACGTTGACGATGATGATCGGTGGCACCGACCAGGACCTCGCCGATGCGCGCCCGGTTATCGAGGCAGTGGCCGGCAAGGTGATCCATGTCGGCCCCTCCGGCGCTGGCAATGTCGCCAAGCTTGTTAACAACATGCTAATTGCCGCGCACATGGTGACAACAGGCGAGGCGATCCGCCTTGGCGAAGCCGCTGGTGTGAGCGCAGAGGCGCTTCTGCAGGTTGTCAATGCGGCCACGGGACGCAGCGCGATCAGCGAGAATCACTTCCCGAAATTTATCATGTCCAACCGCTTCGACAGCGGGTTCTCAACCGGCCTGATGCGCAAGGATGTTGGCCTGGCCGCCGATCTCGCCAAGGAGGTCGGGCTCGAATTGCCCCTCAGCCGACAGGTGGCACGGCTCTGGCTGGAAGACCAGACGGTGGCAGACGCTGAGGACTTCACCGTGATGGCGGGCTATCGGCCGGGCGTGGCGATCGTCGGCTGACCACCTGCCGCACGACCATGAAAAAGACAGCAACATGGATGGCTCTGGCCGAGGCGTGTGCGGGCATCGTGCAGACGGCACCCATGCTGCGCCGGGCGCTATGCGAAACCGCGATCGATGTGCAGCCGGTGGACGGCCTGGCCGCGCTGCTCGGTCGCGTGCTGCACCCGGTCTGGCTGCCGGCTGCCGATCTTGCATTTATAGCCTCTGAGCAGTTCCACGCGGATGCCGATCTTGTGGACGCGGCGCTCGACGATCTTTCCGCCATCACCACCCGTAATCTCGAAACCGGCGGCAGCGCCTGGACCTGGCTTGGCCATCGCGGCTTCCATATTTTGGTGGCCCATCGGGTGATCCACGCGCTCTGGACGAAAGCCCGGCAGGCCGAGGCCCCGGCCGTCAAGGCGGCGCTGGGCAATCCAGCCATGCCCAAGGCGGGCCATCGCTTCCCATTCGGCTATTCGCCCCGTCCTAGCAATGAGGTTTTGTAATG
>JBBROR010000102.1:0-9897 GCA_038229175.1 Acetobacterales bacterium
GACCAATCGCGCGAAGCCGCTTGTAAGGGACATGGCCCGGAGCACTGTCTCGGCGGCCTTGGTCCGGGCTGCCAGATCAAGCGGCGGGTCAAGGCGCGGCGCGGGGTCGTCCGGCGCAGCCGCGCCATGAAGCCCCAGCGCATCGCTCACAAGTTTGCCGACATAGATCGGACCGGTTGCCTCGACGAAAGCGAAGGAGGAAACGGCAGCAAGCTTGAACCGCCCCCAGGCGCGCGTCGCACGTGCCTTGAACCGCGCTGACTGGTCCTTGGAGACGAGTTCGGGGCCTCCGGAGCACGACCGGATTGTGGGATTGAGCAGCACCGGCAGGCGCAGTTCCTCAACATCGGAAGCAAACCGCCGGTGCGACGCGGTAAGTCCGAAGAAGCCTGCGAAGCCAAGCGTCCGAATATCAGGGTTCACGCTTTCGAGGGCGCGACGAAACACCTCCGATCGCACGTCGATGCAGAACACGGCCTGCAAAACGGGGCGATCTTCGCTTCTTGCCGACGCGGGCGTGGCTAACGTCGTCGCCAGCGCAAGCTGCGCCGCATTCTCCGCCGACGCCTGCAGAATGGCGTCGATCACAAGGTCGGGCGTTGGCTCGACAGGCGCCCTATGCCCTGCACGCACACCGGCCCACTGGTCGGCGATTTGCCCGCCGTAACGCGTGAATAGTGCCTCTTCCCACATCAGCCGGATCGCCAGGAAGTCCCCGATCGTTTCATCAGAACCGCCGGCGAGTTCTGCCTGCCAGAGCTTGTAGCGGGCGTATTGCGCCCAGCCGCCCAGGGTCATGAGCATCTGGTGGAAGTAGGTTTCCATGGCGGCTGCGCACAGACCGAGCCGGTCCGCAACACGGGCCACTGCGGCGACAGCACTCTCCGGCGCCTCCGAGACATGGCGCGCGAACCCTGGCAGACCAGCGATTTCCGGGGTCAGGTCGTGGGCGGCCACGGCTCGCCAGGCCCCGTAAGCGCTCTTGCCACCTGGCGCCGCCCACAATGCCTGGCCTTCATCGAAATATCCCGCCGCCCAGGATCCGAACCGCTCGGAGATCAGGCCGGGCCAGTCGATGCCGGAGGCGCCGGCTGCAAGATCCGCAATCGTGGGTAGCGCTGACACCTTCGGCGCATCCAAGGCGAGCGCGGCCTTCAGGGCGCAGAAATCGGCAGGCCGCAGATGCGCCGGCGCGCTCGCCCAGGCGTCCAGCAGATCCTTGTCGGAAATCTCTGCCGCTGACATTTTCTGCCGGTAATAGCTGCGTGGCATGGTTGCTCGAATACCCGCCACCCGCGCCAGGCGGGCACCGACATGGGCGAGGCCCTCGCCTGTCTGCCCAAGGAACGGATTGACCGCGACGCTTGACGCCAGGGGCCAGGCCGGCGGAATCGCCCGCGCCGCACGATTGATGGCGGCGTCCAATTCAAGCGTGTCGCGCCAGGACGAAGAGTTTTCGTGGGTCATGTCCATTCCTCCTTGCCGATCACGACACGTGGCGGGTGGACCACCCACCGAGCCACCGGTCGAAGACCGCGTTGGCGTAGAACCCGTTCGAGAGATGCACGCGCAGTCCTGCCGCGGCGGGGTGGTAGGCCCAGAGTGGAAACATGGCCTGAACGATTGCAACCAGGCCGAAACTAACGACGGCGAGCACGATCAGCCCCCATTCCAGCGGCCCCGGCGCTGGTGTAGCGGGGAGGGCGCCGGACGTGACCCAGGTCGTTGCCATCTGCAGGGCGAAGTAACCAACCGAGGTCGCCACTGCGTAGATAGCCGTCCATCGGGTCAGCGCCCTCGGCGCCGTATCTGCAAAGCCCTGCGCCAGCATGTAGGCCACGCCGAAGATCAGGATGGCCCCGAGTGCGATTGCCTGCGGTGACTTGTGCTCGAAGCCGAATCCGAACCCCACCAGGACGTAGATGGCGAGTGCCGAGACAAAGGCCCGGCCGACCGCGCCTGCTTTTGGAATGGCAACCGGGCCTGGCCTGCGGCTTGCGGCTACTCTTTCGACGGCACCACCGGACGCGAGGAAGGAATGGGCCTTGTAGAGCGAGTGGGCGACGATGTGCAGCAACGCCAGGGGGAAGAGCGCAAGCCCGCACTCGAAGATCATGAAGCCCATCTGTGCGACAGTGGACCAGGCGAGAGAGGTCTTTACCGCCGGCTGGGTCAGCATTACCAGGCTGCCGAACAGAGCCGTGAAGCCACCGACCAAGACAAGGGCGGCCAGAACGCCGGGGGCCAGCAGCATGACGTCTGCAAAGCGGATCAAGAGAAAGCCGCCCGCATTGATCACGCCGGCATGAAGGAGCGCCGAGACTGGCGTGGGTGTCTCCATCACTTCCGTCAGCCAGCCATGGGTGGGAAACTGGGCTGACTTCAGCAGAGCCGCCAACGCAAGAAGGCCGGCTGCGGCCGTAGCTGGGCCGCCGCCGACGCCCATTCGTGCCGCGGCGAGAATCGCTCCGATATCGGCCGTGCCGTAAGCCGCAATAAGCAACCCGACGGCGCTGGCCAGTGCCACGTCCCCCAAGCGAGCCGTGACGAACTTCTTGCGCGCGGCGCGCCTCGCCCCAGTCCGTTCCGGGTAGAACAACAAGAGCCGATGCAGAAAGAGGCTTGTTGCGATCCAGGCAAGAGACAGCTGGAGAAGATTGCCCGCCATGACGAGAAACAGCACCGAAGCGAGTGTCAGGCAGAGCCAGCCGGTAAAGGATCCCTGGCGGGCCTCGCCATCCAGATATGTTCCTGCGTATCGGACGACGACCCAGCCGACGAAGGTGACGAGCAACAGCATCACGGTGCTGACGGCGTCCAGCCGAACCGATAGACCGAAACCGTAAAGCCCGATCACTGCACTGGCGCCGGGACCTGAAAAGGCCAGGCCAACCGCCGCGCCAACAGCTCCAGCCAGTGCGAGAAGCGAGGCGCCTTCGGCAAGCTCTGGGAGAAGCCTGGGCCTCCGCCCTTTACGCCTGAAGCCAATCACTGCGGCCAGGAGCAGCGGAACCGGCACCAACAAAGGCAAGAGATAAATCGGCATGCGATGCCCCCTTCGACGCGCAAAACTGTTCTGGGAGTGGTGTATCGGGGCGGGCGGTCTGAGAAAAATTCATTGTTGCGTTAATATCGTTCGTTCTAAACGAACGATATGAAGGACCTGAACTATAATCACCTTCGCTATTTTTGGGCTGTCGCCCATGAGGGCAGCCTCACCCGGGCCGCCGAGCACATGAACCTGTCGCAGTCCGCGCTATCGGTGCAGGTCCAGAAGCTCGAGCATCAGGTCGGTCATCCCCTTTTCGAGCGTGTGGGCAAGAAACTCGTTTTGACGGAGGCTGGCCGGATCGCACTCGATTATGCCGATACGGTGTTCAAGGCCGGTGACGAGCTGATGAGCACTCTTCGCGGACGACCATTGGCAAGTCGGCAGGTCCTAAGGGTCGGCGCGCTGACAACGCTTTCGCGGAACTTCCAGCTCGAGTTCCTCCGGCCGCTGGTCGGGCGGTCCGATGTGGAATTGATCGTCCGGTCCGGCAACATCCGCGATCTCCTGGCACAGCTGGAAGTGCATGCGGTCGATGTGGTTCTGGCGAACAGCGCGGCGCCGCGTGACGCCCGCTCGTCGCTGCGCAACCACCTGCTGAACGAGCAGCCAGTGAGCCTGGTTGGTCGCCCACGGCCGGACCAACGGAAATTCGACTTTCCTGAGGATCTGCGCACGGAGCCATTGCTGCTGCCAAGCCTGGACAGCGATATCCGTGTCGCGTTCGACCGGGTCCTCGAGCTGGCTGGCATAAGGCCCAACATCCTCGCGGAGGTTGACGATATGGCCATGCTCCGTCTTCTCGCCCGAGAGCGCGAGGGCGTCACCCTCGTGCCGCCGATCGTCGTGCGTGACGAGCTGGATAGTGGGATCCTCGTCGAGCACTGCCGCATTCCTGAGGTCACGGAACGCTTCTACGCCATCGTCCAAAAACGCCGGTTTCCAAATCGGCTCCTGGGCGAATTGCTCAACACCGAGACGGCTTCTCCCCAAAGTCAGCCCAGCTTTTCCTGACGGTGTCGCGCTGTCGTTTGGATAAATATCGCCTGGGGTTGGATCAACGATACGATAGAATGATGCGATACGAGCAAGGGCTGAAGGACAAAATGGCCGCTCGGCCTTGATGAACTCCGACGATCAGTCCTCGACGGACCCTTTGCGGTTGGCGCCTTCCTTCACGTGCTCGGTCGCATCGGCATCGAACACAAGGCGCTGCGGGCCGGACACGCAGAGAAAGCGTTTTCCCTTGGCGCGACCGATCAGCGTCAGCCCGGCCTGTCTGGCTAGCTGCACGCCCCAGGCGGTAAAGCCGCTGCGGCTGATCAGGATCGGGATTTCCATGCGCACGCATTTGATCACCATCTCAGACGTGAGCCGGCCGGTGGTATAGAAGATTTTACCATCTGGCCCCACGCCGTTCAGCGCCATCCAGCCGGCGATCTTGTCGATGGCGTTGTGGCGGCCGACGTCCTCCATGTAGACCAGCGGCCGATCGCCCTCGCACAGCACGCAGCCATGGATGGCGCCGGCGGTAAGATACAGGCTTGGGCGCGTATTGATCTTTTTCGACAGCGCGTAGAGCCAGCTGGTGCGCAGCACGGCATCCGGATCGAGGGTGATGCTCTCGAAGCGGTCCAGCAGGTCGCCGAACGCGGTGCCCTGGGCGCAGCCGGAGGTGAGCGTCTTCTTCTTCAGCTTCTCTTCGAAGTTGGTGCGGATGGGCGTGCGAACCACGATCACGTCAAGCTCGGCGTCGAATTCGATGGCGTCGATCGGATCGCCGGGCGCCAGCATCGCCTGGTTGAGCAGGTAGCCCACCGCCAGGCAGTCCGGCCTGTCCCCGATCGTCATCATCGTGACGATCTCCTGGCCATTGAGATACAGCGTCAGCGGCCGCTCGACCGGCACCCTGGTGCTGGCGGATGCGCCGGTGTGGTCGATGCCTTCGACTGCCTCGGACAGGCGTGGGTCGTCGGGATCGGGCGAGACCAGGAACTCATCCATGCAAAAGCCCCAACGGAATCACCGGCGCGGTATCGCCCGGCGCAAGCCTGGTCATGTCCTCGGGCAGCGCCATCAACGCGTCGCTTTCGGTCAGCGAGGTGATGATCCCCGCACCTTCCTTGGGGTAGCGATGCGCCACGCCGTCCGGGCCGATCGTCACACGCACGTATTCCAGGCGACCGGATTTCTTCCGGTAGGCAAAGCCGGACACCGCGCGAAAGGCGGGGGGAGGGGCATAGACGCCGCCGGCCAGACGGTCGAACAGCGGGCGGCCCAGGGCTGCGAACGTCACCAGGGCCGCCACCGGATTGCCCGGCAGGCCCAGCAACGGCGTGCCGGCGATCTCGCCCAGGGCCACCGGGCGGCCAGGCTTGATGCCCACGCGCCAGAACGCCAGCCGCCCCGCGGCCTCGATCGCGGCGCGGACATGATCCTCCTCACCGGTTGACACCCCGCCGGATGTCAGCAGCAGGTCATGCGTCCTGGCCGCGTGGCGCAAGGCGTGGGCGGTGGCATCGGTGCGGTCGGGCAGGATGCCGCCATCCGTGACAGCAGCACCCAGCCGTGTGAGCAGGCCGAGCAGCATCATCCGGTTGGCGTCGTAGATCTGGCCTGGCGCCAGGACGCGCGGTGGATCGACCAGCTCGTCGCCGGTGGAGAACACCGCCACGCGCAGCGGCAGGCAGACCTCGATGTCCGCGTGGCCCAGCCCCGCCAGCAGCGCCAGGTCCGGTGGCATCAGCCTGCGTCCGGCCGCGAAGGCGAATTGACCGGCCGCGATATCCTCGCCCGCTGGTCGCGCATTGGCGCTGCGTTTCAGCCCGGCGGGCAGCACGATGCCATCGGCGTCGGCCTCGCAATCCTCCTGCATCATGACGGTGTCCAGCCCTTCGGGCATCGCGGCGCCGGTGAAGATGCGGCTGGCATGGCCGGCTGCCACCAACGCGGGTCGCTGCCCGGCCGCGGTGCGTCCATCCAACGGCAGCCGGGTCGGGCCCTCCGGCAAAAGATCGGCATGGCGGAATGCGTAGCCGTCGACCGCCGAATTGCGCTGCGGCGGCAGGCTGACCCCGGCCACGACCGCGTGGGCCAGAATCCGCCCGGTCGCCGCATGAAGACCCACCTTCTCCACACCTGTTACCGGGGCAAATCCTTCGACGACCTTGGCCTGTGCATCGGCCAGCGGCAAAAGCGCACCGCCGAACGCGAAGCAATCGTCGCTCAGCTGCGCCATGGCAAGAAACCTGACTTCATTTCTCTCAGAAGGGTCGCAGGACCGGCGCTGTCAAGCAGCCGGTGGCTGGACGCGGCCAGCAGCGTCCCTATCATCGACGCCTCATCAGGAGGAGCGTCGCATGACCTGGTCCATCGTGGCACATGATCCGGCCACTGGCGCCTTCGCTGTCGCCGTTACCACCTGCGCCTTTGCGGTTGGCGCATCCTGCCCCTTCGTGCGGCCTGGCATCGGCGCCGTGTCCACCCAGGCGATGACCAACCGCTATCTGGGCCCTGCCGTGCTCGAAGGCCTCGCACGTGGCCTGTCGCCAAAGCGCGCCATCGAAAGCGGGCTGTGCGGCGATGACGGCAAGAACCTGCGCCAGATCCATGCGATCGACCGCCACGGCCAGCACGCGGTCTGGACAGGCGGCAGTTGCTTTGATTGGGCTGGCGGCGTTTCCGCCCCCAATGTCGGCGTCACCGGCAACACGCTGGCTGGGCCGGATGTGGTGGAACACACCCTGGCCCGCTATCTCGCGGGCGCCACCGAGCCGATGGCCGATCGCCTGATCGGCGCGTTGGTGGCAGGCCAGCGGGCCGGCGGCGACGCGCGGGGCAGGCAGTCTGCCGCGCTGAAACTGATCACCACCGAGGATTTCCCCGACATCGATCTGCGGGTGGACGATCATCCCGATCCTCTCGACGAGCTCACGCGCCTGCTGGTGATCTATCGCCGTGACCGTGCGCCCGGCCTGAAGAACGCCCCGTCGCGCGCCACCCCGTCCGGCGTTATCGATCTCGACGTGCTCGACGCCGAGCGCATCGCTCTCGGGCTGGCCCCGCGTCCGCGCCGCGAGAACGCGCTGCGGTAGCTTCTTGCGATTGCATCCTCCCCACGAGTGGGTGACCATTGGCTGTAGTGGTGCCCGAGGGGAAAACGAGCCGAATGAATCCAGATCTTGCGATCGCGCGCAGCGTGACATTGCGTCCCATTTCGGAGATTGCCGCCAGGGCTGGGATTCCCGAAGACGCGCTCGAACCCTACGGTCGGACCAAGGCAAAGATCAGCTTTTCGTTCATCCGCGCCCAATCCGAAAACCCAGACGGCGCGCTGGTGCTGGTGACGGGCATCAGCCCCACACCGGCGGGGGAAGGCAAGACCACCACCACCATCGGCCTGGCCGACGCTTTGGCCGCCGAGGGCGCCCGCACCATGATCTGCCTGCGCGAGCCCAGCCTCGGCCCGTGCTTCGGCGTCAAGGGCGGCGCGGCGGGCGGCGGTTGGGCGCAGGTGGGCCCGATGGAAGACATCAACCTGCATTTCACCGGCGATTTCCACGCCATCACCTCGGCCCATAATCTGCTGGCCGCAATGATCGACAACCACATCCACTGGGGCAACGCGCTGGGCTTCGACCCCAAGCGCATCACCTGGCGGCGTGTGCTGGACATGAACGATCGCGCGTTGCGCAGCACGGTGGTGGGCCTGGGTGCCAACAACGGCACCCCGCGTGAGGATGGCTTTGACATCACCGTGGCCTCCGAGGTGATGGCGGTGTTCTGCCTTGCTTGCGACCTTTCCGATCTGCAGGCGAGGCTGGCCCGCATGGTTGTGGGCCAGCGCCGCGACGGCACCTTCATCACCGCCGGGGACGTGAAGGCGGATGGCGCCATGGCGGTGCTGCTGCAGACGGCGCTGATGCCCAACCTGGTGCAAAGCCTCGCCGGCACGCCCGCGCTCGTGCATGGCGGCCCGTTCGCCAATATCGCGCATGGCTGCAACTCGCTGATGGCCACGCGGCTCGGGTTGAAGCTTGCTGATGTCGTGGTGACGGAGGCCGGATTTGGCGCCGATCTTGGCGGCGAGAAGTTCCTTGACATCAAAAGCCGCGTCGCCGGGTTGAAGCCGGCCTGCGCCGTGGTGGTGGCCACCGTGCGCGCGCTGAAGATGCATGGCGGCGTGGCCAAGGCCGATCTTGGCCAGGAGAACGTCTCGGCGGTCACGGATGGCTGCGTCAATCTGTTGCGCCATGTGGAGAATATGCGGTTGTTCGGCCTGCCTGTCGTGGCGGCGCTCAACCGTTTCACGTCCGACACCGCAGCCGAGATTGAAGCGGTAAGGGCGGCCTTGGTGGGCGTGGGCGTCGAGATGGCGCTGTGCACGCATTGGTCCGATGGCGCCCAGGGGGCCGCGTCCCTGGCGCGGGCCGTGCTGGCTGTGATCGCGGGGAATACCGCCCGCTTCAAGCCGATCTACCCCGATGAGATGAAGCTGGCGGACAAGATCCGCACCATCGCCCAGACCATCTACCGCGCCAGCGAGATCGACGTGGCACCAGCGGCGGCCAAGAAGCTCAAAAGCTACGAGGCCGCGGGCTTCGGCCATCTGCCGATCTGCATGGCCAAGACCCAATACAGCTTCAGCGCCGATCCGACCTTGCTCGGCGCGCCCACGGGCCACGTGCTTCCGATCCGGGACGTTCGACTTTCGGCCGGCGCCGGCTTCGTGGTGGCGATCTGCGGGGACATCATGACCATGCCGGGGCTGCCCCGGGTGCCTTCCGCCGAGTCGATCACGTTGGACGCCAATGGCGAGGTGGTGGGGCTGTTCTGAGAGCCCAGAAAACATAGAGCAATTTTATCGCATGGTTGAACCGACATCAGGCGATATTGCGCTAGCGCTGCACCGGCCCCGCTTCGAGAAGGGAAAGATTCTGCTGGGCCAGGTCGGCCGTGGCACTGTCGGGCGCCAGGTCGATGGTGCGTTCCCAGTCCGCACGCGCGCCGCGCGCATCGTTGCGGCGTTGGCGGAGGATGCCGCGCTCGAGCAGCGTCTCGGGCCGGTCTGGGTCGAGCAGAAGGGCGCGGTCGATGTCGTCCTGGGCGAGATCCATCCGGCCGAGATGCCGCCAGGCGGCGCCACGGAACGTATAGGCGTCGGCGCGGCGAGGATCGATGTCGAGTGCCGTTGTCAGGTCGTCGACGCTGTCCTGGAAGCGTTCGAGAAGGCCGCCGGCCACGGCACGGTCGACCAGCAGATCGGCATCGCCCGACGACAAAGCGAGCGCCAACGTGGCGGCGCCATACGCGTGTTCCGCGTCTCCGGCGATCAGCCAGGCCTGGTCGGCCTGGCCATAAACGGTGGCGCGCGACACGTCGGACCCACGGCTTTTGGCGGCGAGCTGCTCCAACATGGTGGCGCCCTTTTCTGGCTCGCCGAGGGCCACGGTGGCAAGGGCCAGGCAATGCGTGGCGCCGTCGCCACCGCCAGTGGCTTCCCATGCCTCGGCAAACACCTGTGCGCCGGCAGGATCGGGGGTTAGCATGCCGAGACATTTCTCGTAATCGCTGCCTTCGGCGATGCGCGGCGGCACCGGCGGAAGCGGCAACGGCCCGCTGTCTTCCTCGACGGTTTCGATCTGTTCTGGAGCGGGCGCCCGTTGGGTCCACCAAATTCCGCAGGCGGTGGCCGCCAGCACCAGCATGGCGGCCCCGCCGATGATCGCATTACGCGTTTTCATGGCAAGGTTAAGTGTAGTGTGCTGCGGGAATGGGGGCAAACATGGCCATGTCTGATCTGCATTTCGTGATTTGCGGCCTTGGCTATTCAGGGGCGGCCGTGGCCC
>JBBROR010000103.1:0-9783 GCA_038229175.1 Acetobacterales bacterium
GCACCTCAGCCTGCGGGGCCATCGCCTCGGCGGGCGATACGCTGACCAGCGGCTTGCGGGCCGCCAAGGGGCGCAGGGCCAGCCGGCTGATGGCGGCGAACATCTCCTGCGGCCGAACCGGCTTGCCGAGCAGATCGTCCATGCCCGACGCCAGGCAGCGGGCACGATCCTCCGGCGCGGTGGTGGCGGTCAGCGCCACGATCGGCACCTGGCCAGTCGAACCCGGCATGGCACGGATCTGGCGTCCCGCGTCATAGCCGCTCATGCCGGGCATCATCAGGTCCATGAACACGATATCGTAGGGGTGGCGCTGTATCATGCGCAGGGACGCCGCACCTGAATCGGCGATGTCGACGCGGTGGCCCTCGCGGCGCAGCAGCGTGGCAGTGATCATCTGGTTAGCGGGAATGTCCTCCACTAGCAGAATGCTCACCCGCGGGCGACGCAGCAGCGACACGACATAGGCCTGCGGTCGTGACGCGCTGGGCGACACTGCCTCCATCGGCACCGTCAGCCAGAACTCGTTGCCGCCGTCGGGCGTGGCGCGTAGCCCAATATCGCCGCGCATCAGCCGCACCAGGCGTTCACAGATCGCAAGCCCCAGCCCGGTGCCGGGCTTGCCGGCGTCGCGCGCGTTGTCCAGCCGGGAGAACGGCTGGAACAACTTGGCCGCCTCGCTGTCCGGGATCACAGGGCCGCGATCCTGCACCGACAACAGCAGGATCGGCGCGCCATCCGCCCGCAGGGTGGACGCCTTGACCCGGATTTCGCCGGGGGTGGAGAACTTGATGGCATTGGACACCAGATTGATCACCACCTGGCGCAGCCGCCCGGCATCGCCGCGCAACTGTTGTGGCACGTCCGGCGCCGCATCCAAGGACAACGCCATGCCGCGCCCGGCGGCTTCGGTGCGAAACATCGCCTGCACGCCCAACAACAATGTTCGCGGCTCATAGATCACCGAGCGTACTGCAAGGTTGCCGGCCTCCGCCTTGGACAGTTCGAGTATGTCGTCCACCAGCTCCATCAACGCATCGCCGGCCTCGCGCGCCGTGCTGGCGAGCCGGCGTTGGGATGGCGTGAGGCCGGAATTGTCGAGCAGCCCGAGACTGTTGATCACCGCGTTCAGCGGCGTTCTGATCTCATGCGACACAATGGCAACGAAGCGGGATTTCTGCTCGGTTGCCTCCTCCGCCAAAGCGCGGGCAGCTTCCTGCGCGTCGGTGGCCCGCCTGCGCGCGGTGATGTCGGCATACAACGTCACCATGCCGCCATTCGGCAGGCGCGAACGGCGCAGCTCCAGCACGCTGCCGTCCGGGCGCGGCCGCTCGATCAGCCGCGTGCCGCGCTCGCTGCGCAGCGCCACGATCCGCCTTCGCACCTCGCGCTCCACATCCGCCGATGAACCGGGCGGGCCGAATTCGCCGGACATGATCTGGCCGCGCAGCAGCGCCGCCATCGGCTGGCCCACCACCAGCAGGTCCGGCGGCACGCCGGTGCAGTGCGCGAACCGCGCGTTCCATTGCACCACGCGAAATTCGCTGTCGAGGATCATCATGCCATCGGACATGCCGGCCAGCGTGGTTTCAACCTCCACGGTCTTGGCCTCGGCACTTGCCTTGGCGGCGGCGACCTCGCCATAGGCACGCTCGATGGCGGACCGATCCCGGGCGAGCCGGACCTCACGCCCCCGGGCGGCACGAACCTCGCGGATCAGCAGGATTGCCATCACCAGCACCGCCAACGTCATGCCTATGGCGAACAGCCTGGCGTTGCCGGACCACACGGCGGCGGTGCGCATCGCCTCCTCCCGCTCCAGCCCGACAACGATGGTAAGGTCCTGGTCGCGCAACGGTCGGAAACCGTGGATGCGCACGATGCCGTCGGGTGCCGAGGCGCCGGTCCAGGCGCCGTCGTTGCGGCGCATGGCGGCGCGGAACATGTCCGACAGCCCGATGTCCTGGCCGGGCCGCATCTCGGTGGGCGAGATCAGCACCCGCGTCGCACCATCGTTGCCCACCAGCGCGATCATGCCGCGGGGGCCAATGTCCACCAGGTCAAGCAGCCGTGCCAGCGCCCAGGGATCGTAGGAGATAACAACCGCGCCGGCGAAGCTGCCGTCTTCACGCTCAAGCCGGCGAGAGAGGTTGATCTCCCAGCGCCCACTGCTTTTCCACCTTGTGGCCGGCCCCACGTACATTTTCGTCCGCCCGGCGCGCTGGGCCATATAGCCGTCGCGCTGCACGGCGAAGATGTCGCGCTGGGACATATCCTGGCCCACGAAATCCGGACGGGTGGAAATCATCACCATGCCCTGGCTGTCCACGAAGAAGATCTGCAGCGCGATGTCGCCCAGGGCTGCGGCCCGCCTTCGCCAGTTGCCCTGCTCGAATTTAACCGGGTCCGCAGCCCATTCCCCGGCCAGCGACTGCAAGGCCTGGTCCGTCACCTGCAACTGCCGGCTGAGCTGCCAATCCGCCGCCAGCGCCAGATTGGTCGCGGTCGCCTCCGCCCGCGAGCGGGTTTCGGCAGCGGTCTGCTCGATGGACAAAAAGGTGATGGTCCATGTGGCGACGATCAGCGCAAGCGCCGCCAGCACGATCGCCGCCTGCAGCGCAAGCGCCGGGCTGGTGCGGTCGACGACCTCGGTATGCTCAGGGCCCAGCCGGGTGTTTGTGCGTCCGCTCATCCGAACCCAATCCCCAAATGCAATGCCGATTCATCAACGCAGAAGCTAGACGTCTCGCGCCGCCGCCGCAACGACGCGGACTTGCTGCTATTGCGCTGCGGTGCGATTGTCCGGCCGCACCTGGGAGAATGCACACACTGTGCAATCCCAGATAATTACAAGAGGGCGGTATGGCGAAAATTAAGGTGAAGACTCCGGTCGTGGAACTCGACGGAGACGAGATGACGCGCATCATCTGGGGCTTCATCAAGGAGAAGCTCATTCTTCCCTACCTCGATATCGACCTCAAATATTATGACCTCAGCATTCAGTACCGCGACGAGACCGACGACCAGGTGACGATCGATTCGGCCAACGCCATCAAGAAGTATGGCGTGGGCGTGAAGTGCGCCACCATCACGCCCGATGAGCAGCGCGTCGAGGAATTCGGCCTCAAGAAGATGTGGCGCAGCCCGAACGGCACCATCCGCAACATCCTCGACGGCACGATCTTCCGCGAGCCGATCATCTGCACCAACGTGCCGCGCCTCGTGCCGTCATGGACGCAGCCGATCGTCATCGGCCGTCATGCCTATGGCGACATCTACCGCGCCACCGAGACCAAGATCCCCGGCCCCGGCCTGGTGACGTTGAACTACGCCCCCGCCGACGGCTCGCCCGTTCAGGTCATGGAAGTGTTCAATTTCAAAGGCCCGGGCGTGACCATGGGCATGCACAACACCAACGCCTCCATCGAGGGCTTTGCCCGTGCCAGCTTCAACTATGGCCTGAACCGCAAATACCCCGTGTATCTGTCCACCAAGAACACCATCCTCAAGGCCTATGACGGCGCCTTCAAGGACATCTTCCAGACGATCTTCGACGCCGAGTTCAAAACCCGCTTCGACGCCCTGGGCCTGACCTACGAGCACCGCCTGATCGACGACATGGTGGCCTCGGCGCTCAAATGGTCCGGCGGCTATGTCTGGGCCTGCAAGAACTACGATGGCGACGTGCAGTCCGACATCGTGGCGCAGGGTTTTGGCTCACTCGGCCTGATGACGTCAGTGCTGATGAGCCCCGATGGCTCGGTGGTGGAATCCGAAGCCGCCCACGGCACTGTCACCCGGCATTATCGCGAGCACCAGAAGGGCCGCGAGACCAGCACCAACCCAATCGCGTCCATCTTCGCCTGGACGCGCGGCCTTGCCTATCGCGGCAAGTTCGACAACACGCCCGATGTCACCGATTTCGCCAACGCACTGGAAGCGGTGTGCGTCGAAACCGTCGAAAGCGGCTTCATGACCAAGGACCTGGCGTCGCTCATCGGCCGCGAGCAGGCCTGGATGAACACCCAGGACTTCCTCGACAAGCTGGACGCGAACCTGAAGCTGAAAATGGCGTGAAGCGTTGGGTGGGGCGCGCTTGGGCACCCCACCGTCCAACACGCGTTAAGTAGAAGCACCCGTCCGCAGATACTTTTCGAACCAGTTGATCGCGTGGCCCCACGCCTCCTTCGCCGCCGCCTCGTCGTATCGTGGCGTGGTGTCGTTGTGGAACCCGTGATTGGCACCCTTATAGACGTGCCCCTCATGCGTCACGCCGGCCTTGGTCAGCGCCGCATCGTAGGCCGGCCATGCCGACGTTATACCGGTATCAAGCTCGGCATATTGCGCGTTGATCGGCGCCTTGATCTTGCCCACATCCGCTTCCGTTGGTTGCCTGCCATAGAACGGCACCCCAGCCGCCATCTCCGAGCCCAACCGCACCGCAAGGTTGTTGGTGGACGTGCCGCCGAAGCAGAACCCGATCACGCCAAGCTTGCCGGTGCTGTCGTCCCGCCCCTTCAGCCATCGGCCGGCCGCGATAAAATCCTCCTGCATCTTCGGCGCATCCACCTGGCTGAACAGTGCCCCGCCCTTTTCGTCATCACCGGGATAGCCCCCCTTCGACGTCAGGCCATCAGGTGCGAAGGCCACGAAATTGGCCAGCGCCAGGCGACGCGTCACGTCCTCGATATACTTGTTCAGGCCGCGGTTCTCGTGGATGACCAGCACCACCGGCAGCTTCGCCGTCGTGTTCGGCCGCGCCAGGTAGCCGCTGATGCTGCCGTTGCCCTGCGGCGACGGCACGGTCATCCGGTCGGTGGTGATGCGCTTGTCGTCGGTGGCCACCTGGTTGGCCCAGGCGTAGTTCGGTTTCAGCTGCTCCAGCAGCATCGCGGCCGTCACGCCACCGACAGCGAATTTCTGAATGCTTTCAAGGAAATCCCGCCGGTTCTGGCGGCCGTGCACGTAGCCGTCGAACAGATTCAGAAGTTCCTGCGGAAAGTCTGAGGCTTTCTTGCGTTCCATATGCCGCTCCCGGAGAGTTTCGCTTGGCCGATCCTCGCCTTCCCAGGGCATCCTTGTCCAGTCGGGCGGCGAGCGACCTACACCATCGCTGCCCTGATCGCATCCAACGCGGCATCGGCCTGCGATGCATCCGGGCCGCCGGCCTGGGCCATGTCCGGCCGTCCGCCGCCGCCCTTGCCGCCCACCGCGGCACTGGCGGCGCGCACCAGATCGACGGCACTGAACCGCGATGTCAGCCCGGGCGAGACGCCCACCACGATGCTGGCCTTGCCGTCAGCCGTTGAAACCAGTGCCACCACGCCTTCGCCCACCTGTTGGCCAATCGCCTCGGCCAGCGATTTCAGATCGCGCGGCGGCACTTCACCCAGATTGCGGGCAGACAATCTCACCCCGCCGATCTCCTCCGCCTCGGCCGGCGTGGCACCCGTCACCAGCTTGCGCTGCAGCTCCGCCACCAGGTGCTCCAGGCGCCTGCGATCGGCCACAAGTGCCGCCACACGCTCGGCCAATTCGGCCGGATTGGCTTTCAGCGCGCCGGCGATCTCGGCGATGCGGGCATCCTGCTCGCCGATCACGGCCAACGCCGCCTCGCCCGTCACCGCCTCGATCCGGCGCACGCCGGCGGACACGGCACTTTCGCCCACGATCCGCATCAGCCCGATATCGCCGGTGCGCCGCACATGCGTGCCACCGCACAACTCGATGGAATAGGCCGGGCGGTTGCCATCGCCCATGCCCATCGCCACGACCCGCACCTCCTCCCCATACTTCTCGCCAAACAGCGCCATCGCGCCCTCGGCCACGGCGGCATCCGGCGTCATCAGGCGCGTCGTCACCTCGGAATTCTCGCGGATACGCGCATTCACCTCCGCCTCCACCCACGCCAGGTCATCCCGCGTGATCGGCGTCGGCTGGCTGACATCGAAGCGCAAGCGATCCGGCGCGTTCAGGCTGCCCTTCTGCGCGACATGATCCCCCAGCCTGCGACGCAAGGCCTCATGCAGCAGATGCGTGGCGGAATGATGCGCGCGAATGGCGGTGCGGCGCCGGTGGTCCACCACGGCACGAACGGCGGTGCCGACCTTGGCCGTGCCTTGGACAACCTTGCCAATATGAACGAACAGGCTGCCGAGCTTCTTCTGCGTATCGGTGATCTCGATGCGCAGCCCCGCCGCCGAGATCACGCCGTGATCGCCAACCTGCCCACCGCTTTCGGCATAGAAGGGGGTCTGGTTCAGAATGATGGCCACGTCAGCCCCAACTTCTGCCTGCGCCACGGGCAGACCGTTTTGCACCACGGATAGAATCTCGCCCTCAGCCGCCTCGGTGGAATACCCAAGGAACTCGCTGGCCGGCAGCTTCTCCTTCAGCTCGAACCACACCTTCTCGGTCGCAGCCTCGCCCGAGCCGGACCACGCAGCCCGCGCCCGCCGGCGCTGGTCGGCCATGGCGAGCTCGAACCCGTCCACATCCACCCGACGCCCCTGCTCGCGCAACGCGTCCTGCGTGAGGTCAAGCGGGAAACCGAACGTGTCGTACAGCTTGAACGCAACGTCGCCGGCCAACGGCGCACCCTTGCCAAGCTTGCCGGTCTCTTCCGCCAGCAGCCCCAGGCCGCGCTCCAACATCGCCTTGAACCGCGTCTCCTCCAGCCGCAAAGTCTCGGTGATCAGCGATTCCGCCCGGCCTAACTCCGGATACGCCACACCCATCTGCCGGATCAGCGCCGGCACCAGGCGCCACATCACCGGATCGCGCGCGCCCATCATATGCGCGTGCCGCATGGCCCGACGCATGATCCGGCGCAGCACATAGCCGCGCCCCTCGTTGGACGGCAGCACCCCATCGGCCATCAGGAACGACGTGCTGCGCAGATGATCGGCCACCACCCGATGGCTCGTCTTGAACACGCCGTCCGGGTCCTGCCCCACCGCCTCGGAACTCGCAAGGATCAACGCGCGAAACGTGTCGGTATCGTAGTTGTCGTGCTTGCCCTGCAGAATGGCAGCGAACCGCTCCAGCCCCAGGCCGGTGTCGATCGAAGGGCGCGGCAGCGGCACGCGGGTGCCTGGCGGGCCTTCCTCGTACTGCATGAACACCAGGTTCCAGATCTCGATGAACCGATCGCCATCCTCATCCGCCGAGCCCGGCGGCCCACCGGGAATGGAAGGCCCATGATCGTAGAAAATCTCGGAACACGGCCCACACGGCCCGGTATCGCCCATCCGCCAGAAATTGTCCGCCGTGGCGATGCGAATGATCCGCTCGTCCGGCAGCCCCGCGATCTTCTTCCACAGATCCGCGGCCGCCTCGTCCTCATGATACACCGTCACCAGCAGCTTGTTCGGGTCGATCCCGAAATCTCGCGTCAGCAGGGTCCAGGCATGGGTGATCGCCTGTTCCTTGAAGTAATCGCCAAACGAGAAATTCCCCAGCATCTCAAAGAATGTATGATGCCGTGCGGTATAGCCCACGTTGTCCAGGTCGTTGTGCTTGCCGCCGGCCCGCACCGATTTCTGCGCCGTGGTGGCGGTGGTGTAGGGCCGCCGCTCCTGGCCGGTGAACACGTTCTTGAACTGCACCATGCCCGAGTTGGTGAACATCAAGGTCGGGTCGTTGCGCGGCACCAACGGCGAGCTCTCCACCACCTGGTGGCCGTTGCGGGAAAAATAATCAAGAAAGGTGGCGCGGATGTCGTTGCTGCTGGTCATGGCGAAGACTGATATCCCCAAAGGCGGGCGCAAGGCTTTGATTGAACGGCTGGCCAGTGGAGTAGCGCAGCCTTTACCCACTGTCACCCATGTGGCCGGATCGGCTATGAAGGGGAGAGAATTTTCCGAAAGTCCCGCTCCCATGCATCCCATTCGTGCGGCGCTGTGTCTGATCGTTCTGCTGGCCGGCTGTGCGGGGCCGCCGCCGGCAACGCCGCCAATCAGCGCAGACGAAGCCCATCGCCGCGCCATCGCAGCCCTGGCCGCCAACAAGCCGCAGGAAGCGCTGGACAACTACACCATCGCAGCCAAACAAGGCGACCACCGCGGGGAGCGCGGCATCGGCACGTTGTACTACCTGGGGTTCGGCGTGGTGAAGGATTTCGGCGAGGCCGTGTACTGGCTCACGCCCGCGGCGTCGGCGTCCGATCCGTCGTCGGAATACACGCTCGGCATGATCAACGACCAGGGCGGCAGCGGCGTGCTGCAAGACCGGAAAAAAGCGTTCGCCTGGTTCCAGCGTGCCGCCGACCACGGCCATCCCGGCGCCGCCTACAGCCTCGGCCGCGCCTACCACTACGGCCTGGGCACGCCAATCGACTACGCCGAGGCCATGCGCCGCTACCGCAAAGCAGCCGAGGTCGGCAACACCGACGCCATGACCGGGATCGGAATTCTTTACGTCGAAGGCCGCGGCGTGAAACAGGATTTCAAACTCGCCCTTGAAAACTTCAAGCGCGCCGCCGACGCCGGCAACGGCGATGCCATGCGCCGCATCGGCAATCTGTATTTCAACGGTGACGGTGTGCCGCACAACGACGCCATCGCCTATGACTGGCTGCGCCGCGCCGCCGCCACCGGCAACGAGGACGCGATCCGCCGACTGACAACGGTGATCACGCCCGACTCTTGATTTCCATATTTTCGTAGGTTCCTGCGAAAACGGGAAATCACTTTCGATCCTGTCGAGCGGACAAAAACTGCTCAATGAGCGTGGCCTGGATGTCCTGAACGTGAGGCACGTGCTCGACGGACGCGTGAATACCCCGATCGGCGATCGGTTCGATGATGAAGAGCTCCGGAAGACCACCGCCAGACATCTGCACGGTCGCTCTGTGGTCGTGGTCTGGACTCCACGCGGATCTGCAGTCCACGTGATTTCACAGCGGTATGGCCATCCATGTGAGGAAAGCGGCTTCCACCTCGACCTGGGTTGACCCAGACGATGCCCCATAACTCACCCAGGAGAGGCTGGCACGCGGCGAAATCAGCATCGCCGGCCACGTCACCCGCCGAGGCCGCCACCCTCGCACCCCCAAGAAACGCGTCTCGCTCCGTCTCGACCATGACGTTCTGGAACGCCTGCGTGCCCCAGAGCGCGATGATTCTAGGTATGGTCAAAATCATCACGTTCTGGCCTTTGTTTTATCGATCCTGGTCATGCGCTTGGGTGAAGCAACCCAAACGCATCATGATCCAGGCCCAGGCTGGCAAACCCGAGCCAATGCCGCCCCGCGCGCACTGGTCGACACAACCCACCCGTAGGGAGGGCAAAGTCCACCATCTCACCCCCCGCCCTCTAAGCCGCCCGCCAGACGTTGCGCCAGCGACGCATGGCCCAAAAGACCGGCGCCACCACAAACGGCGCCGCGGGAATGAGTACGGCACCAACCCCAAGCCCCACCACCCCTGAACCCATTGCCGTCACAAGCCACTCCGCCGCGCCAGCAGCGGCCGGCGCCGCGCGTGCGGCCGCCATCGCGGCCCCGCGGATCGCATGCTCCAGCTCGAAAAGGCCATACCCGGCCAACCCGTGCACAATGATGCCACCCCCCACCCACACCATCGCCGCCGTGCCCACCACCGTGAGCGCCTTCAGGAACCACGGCATCCCGATCACCAGCCCACGACCGATGGCCTGAACAACCGGCCGGAACGCCCGGTCAGCCGCGGGCGGCGCCCCCACGCGCCGGACGATTGCCGAGATCGGCCGCTCGCCGGTCGCCATGACGACCCCTAGATCGTCAGCCTTCACGATCAGCGCCACTAC
>JBBROR010000104.1:0-9742 GCA_038229175.1 Acetobacterales bacterium
CGTCGCGGTGCATCCCGCATGGTGGGCATCAGATGTCGCTGATGATTGCAGCGGGCCTGGGGTTGGGCGGCAATGAGAGCTACCCGGACCTGTTCCAGCCCTATGGCGGTTTTCCAGATGGGGTGCAGGTTGTGGATGGGCATGTGACGATGCCGGAGCTTGTGGGCATCGGGTTCGAGGGCAAGTCCGATCTGATCAAGGTGATGCACGAACTAGCGTCTTGAGGACACGTAGGCCCGGGTCAGGGCAGGTTGTCGCGCAGAAAAATCTCGATGCGAATGCGTTCCTGTTCGAGATTGATCGGAACGCCGGTACAGCGGGCAAGCAGCAGCCTGGTGGCGGAGCGGGCCTCATGGCCGGCGTTCTGGTCGATCACGGCATCGACGACATCGCAGCACAGCAGGCGCCGGGTTTCGGTGCTGAGTTCGTGAGCGATCCAAACCATTTCACGCTCCCGGCCGCAAGCTGCCAGTGCTGTGGCGATCCCTTCGTTGCCGGCGCCGGCATTGTAGAGCCCGACAAGGTCATGGACTGCGAGCATGTCTTCGGTGTGTTTGCGATTGCGTGCCGGGTCGTCGCGGCCTTCGAGCACGGACAGCACGGCGAAACGCGGATATTCGGCCGTGAGAACCTGATTGAAGCCGAAATAGCGCTCGGCGTGATCACGCAGTGCAAGGGAGCCTGCGATGACGCCGATGCGCCCACCGGTGGCGCCGCCGAGGAAGCGGCCCATCAGCGTGCCGGCGGTGCGGCCAGCGGCAAGGTTGTCGATGCCGACATAATGAAAGCGCCGCGAGGTCGGCGCGTCCGAGACAAGCGTGACGACATGCGTGCCGCGTTCGGCAAGCGCATCGATGGCAGCGCGGACCCTTGGATGCTCGACCGCGACCACTGCCACGCCGTCACATTGTGTCGGCAAAGTTTCGAGTGCGACGGCGAGTGCGGTTGGGTCGAACACATCGACATGGCGGATTTCGATGAAGGTGCCCGCGGGCGCGAGGGTAAGGGCGACATCACGCACATGCGTCTCCAGGCTTGCCATGAAGCTGTTGGTTGTGGCGGACAGTATGAAGACGAAGCGGAAGCTGCGGTTGCGGGCAAGTTGTGCGGCGGCCGGGTGGGCGCGGTAGCCGAGCCGGGCCACCGCCGCCTCGACGCGCGCGCGCGTGACAGCGCGCACGCCGGATCGGCCGTTCAACGCTCGATCGGCGGTGGCAAGCGAGACTTCGGCCTCGCGGGCCACATCCTCCAGCGTGGCGCGGCTTGAAGCTGGATCATGCGGATCGGCACTCATCTCCGCGAAGATTTCAACGTGCGGCCCAGAGCATGCCGCGCGTCATGATGGTGCGGACCTCGGGCACATCGAGCTCGTAGGCGCGGTGGCCGAGTGCTGAGTAGAACACGCGGCCCTTTCCATACATCTTCTTCCACACCACCGGCATCACCACCCCCTTGGTCCAGGGCGCATGTTCGCCAGAGAAGGTGGTTGTGGCCAGTACCTCGATCGCCGGGTCGACATGCATGTAGTATTGCTCGGACCGGTATTCGAAGTCGGCGATCCCGGCCATCACCGGGTCCTGCGGTTTCGCGACTTCAACGGTGTAGTCGATGATGTTGCCGGGATGGGCCACCCATTGGCCGCCGCACATGAACTGGTAGTCGACGGCATTGCGGAAGGCATCGCCCATGCCGCCGTGATGGCCGGCGAGGCCCACGCCGCTTTGAACGGCCGCACAGAGCGCCTCGGCCTCTGGTTTTTCAATGTGGGACATGGTGTGGATGGGGACGATCAGCGAATAGTCGCGGATCGCCGGATCGAGGAAACTTGCTGTCTCGGTCTCCACCCGCACGTCGAAGCCTTCGGCGTGCAGCCAGTTGCGGGAAATAGAGGCACACAGGTCAGGGTCGTGTCCGGCCCAGCCGCCCCAGACGATCATTGCGGTGCGTTTCATGCTGATTCTCCTTAATCCAGTTGACCGTCGGAGAGGCCGGCGGGAAGCATGGCCGGACGTTCCACGGTGGTTTCCAGCATGATGCGACGACCTTGATCGGCAGAAAGCTGAAACGCCTCCATCGCTTCCAGCACATGCAGCGCGAGCGCACCGCTGGCGCGATGTGGGCGGTCGGCCAGGATACCGGCGGCCATGTCCGCCACGCCGATGGAGCGGAACTCACCTTCGGTGTTGGCATGGGTGTGCGGCTGCGTCTGCCACTCGCCGCCGGTGTTGGCCAGCATCACCTCGCCGCCGAAGCGGTTGGGGTCTGGCACCAGCAAGCTGCCCCTGGTGCCGTAGATTTCGATCGGCGTGTGGTTGTGCCTGGGCACATCGAAACTCATCAGGATGGAGATCACGGCGCCGGAGACGAATTCCAGCATGCCGGCCACATGGGTGGACACCTCGACGGGGATGGTAGTGCCCGCCAGCGGGCCGGTGGCGATGGTGCGTTCCTGTCGCGGGCGGGTGGCGCTGCCCATCACCGAGGCGATGGGGCCAAGGAGCTGGACGAGATCGGTGATGTAGTAAGGCCCCATATCGAGCATCGGGCCGCCGCCGCGCAGGTAGTAGAAGCCAGGCGCGGGATGCCAAAGTTCGTGGCCTGGTCTTGCAAAGACCGCGGTGCCGGCGACGGGGGTGCCGATGGCGCCATCGTCGATCAGTTTGCGGGCGGTCTGGTGGCCGCCGCCGAGAAAGGTGTCTGGCGCGCAGCCGATGCGCAGGTTCTTCTGCGCGGCGAGGTCCATCATTTTCCGGGCCTCGGCCATATTCACGCCGAGCGGCTTCTCGGAATGCACATGCTTGCCGGCGTTGAGGATCGCGTTGCTGACATCGGTGTGCGCCAGCGGCACGGTGAGGTTGACGACAATCTCCACGTCGTCGCGTTTGAGCAACTGGTCCACGCGCATGGCGGGCACGCCGAACTCCTTGCCGCGCACCTCCGCCGGCGCGGTGCGGCTGTCGGCCACCGCGCGCAACTCGATGTTTTCGAAACGCTGCATCGCGGTCATGTAGGCGCGCGAGATCACCCCGCAGCCGATGACGCCTATGCCTATCTTTCTCATGGGATGCTCCGTGTGTTTAAGATGTCAGCCCTTTACCGCGCCGGCGGTGAGGCCGGCGACGATGTGTTTTTGGGCCAGGATGAAAAGCAGAACCGTCGGCATGATCGTCAGCGTGATGAACGCGAGGATCAGGTTCCATTCGGAAGAATACTCGCCCTGATAGACCATGATCCCGAGCGGCCAGGGATACAGGCGGTCGTTGTTGAGCATCACCAGCGGCACGAGATAGGCGTTCCAGGAATGCACGAAGACGATGGTGCCGACCGTGGCCAGGATGGGGCGGGAGAGCGGCAGGGTGATGTGGTAGAAGAAGCCGATATAGGAGCAGCCATCGACCACCGCGGCCTCCAGCAGTTCCGGCGGAAGGTCGCGGAAGAAGCGGCGCAGCAGCAGGATGCTCATGGCCAGGCCGAACGCCACCTGCGGCAGCACGATGCCAAAGTAGCTGTCGAGCATGCCGAGGTCGCGCACCTTGATGAACAGCGGCAGGATGGCTGTGGCGGCGGGGAACAGCAGGCCGGCGGTGATGTAGCTGAACAGCATGTCGCGCCCGAAGAAGCGCAGATGCGCGAACACGAACGCGGCCATCGCCGACGCGACGAGGGTGAGCCCCACCGTGAGCAGCGCGATCACCATCGAATTGCCGAGCAACACCCAATAGCGTGATGATAGCAAGATGTCGGCGTAATTCGGCCATTCCCATACATGCGGCAGGCCGAACGGGTTGGTGCGCAGTTCGCCGAGCGACTTGAAGCCGCCGAGGACGGTGGCGATCAAGGGCCCGGCGACGAAGATAAAGACCACGCCGAGGAAGAACACTTTGAATGCCGACGTGCCGCCGAGCCGTGCCGTGCCGTTACTCATCGCGCATGAACCAGCGCTTGTAGGTGAAGGCGAAGGTGGCGCAGATCACGAACAGAATAACGCCTACCGCCGATCCGAATCCAACGCGCATGCGCATGACGCCGAAGGTGTAGAGGAAGCTGACGATGGTGTGCGACGAGTCGGCCGGGCCACCGCGGGTGAGTGGCATGATGAGGTCGAACAGTTGCAGCGAGCCAACCACGGCGAAGAAGATCGACAGGCGGATGGTGGGTTTCAGAAGGGGGATGACGACGTGGCGCTGGAGCTGCCAGCCGGTGGCGCCGTCGATCCTTGCTGCCTCGATGACGCCGCGATCCATTCCCTGCAGCGCCGCGATGAACAGCATCATGTGGAAGCCGAAATACTTCCAGACGATCACGACAAGTATTGCCGGCATGGCGGTGGCGGGGTCCGCGAGCAGATGCGGCGCCTCCGCCCCGAACCAGCCCCAGATGGCGGCGAGCAGGCCGTAATTGCCGTCATAGACGAAGCTGAAGATCAACCCGGTGGCGATTTCGGCCAGGATGTAGGGCAGGAAGAACAACATACGCAGCGCCACGGAGCCGCGAAAGCGGTCGGCGAGCAGCACGGCCAGGGTGAGCGCCAGCGGAATCTGAATCACCACCGATGTCGCGATGACCAGCAGGTTGTTGACGATCGCCGTGCCGAAGGCGCGGTTTTCGAAGACGAAGCGGTAGTTGTCCCAGCCGACGTACCGAGTGGGGCTGCCGAAGCCGTTCCAGTTGAACGCCGAGTACCAGGCCGCCTCGCCCGCCGGCATCACCACGAACAGGGTGAACAGCAGGAGGGCGGGCGGCAGGAACAGCAGAATCGCCGTACATTTGCTGGTGTCGAATCGTCTTGCGGTCACGCGCATGGAAGTGTTCGATCAGTGATTTTGAGGTGCGAGCCTCAATTTCCCTGCACGTAGGCGTCCTGGATGGCCTTGGCCGCTTGTTTCGGCGTCATCGAGCCACCGGCGATCTCGGCGGTGGCATCGTTGACCACGCGGCCAACATTGGGCCCCAGATCCTGGTCGTAGAAGTTCTGGTGGTATTTCGACGCGGCGATGTTGCCGGCTATATCGCGCATGAAGGCGCTGCCGAGTCCGGATTCAGCCCCCTTGTAGGTGGGGATGAGGAAATTGCTCGCGGCGAGCCGCTTCTGCACATCCTCGGATATGAAGAACTTGATGAAGGCCACAGCCTCTTTCGGCGCGCCCTTGGTGACCAGCCAGCCGTTGATGCCGCCCAGCGTGTCATTCGGCTCGCCCTTGCCACCGGGAACGGTTGGGAAGTTGAACCAGCCAATCTTGTCGTCGGCGATGCCGACCTTGTCGGCGGCGAGTGCCTTCTGGGTGTGGTAGAAGCTGGAAATGGCGAGGATCATCGCCGCCTTGCCGTCGCCGAAATAGCCGACAGCCTGGGGATTCTTGAAGCCGAGGAAGCCGGTCTGGAATGGCTGCAGCTCCACAAGTTGCTTAAACAGCTCACCGGAACGCTGGAACACCGGGCTTTCGAAGCCGCCATTCTCGCCCTTCAGCGCCGCCTGGAAGCCAGGCTTGCCGCCGATGCGCACGGCCAGGTGCGTCCAGTAGAAATGCAGCGGCCATTTGTCGGCACCGCCGGCCACGATGGGCGTCACGCCGGCCGCCTTCAGCTTGCGCACGCCGTCCAGCAGGTCGTCCCAGGCGAGGATCTTGCTGCCGTCGACGCCGGCTTTGGCGAACAGCTCCTTGTTGTACATGAAGCCGACCTGCGAGACGGTGTAGGGCAGGCCGTAGATCTTGCCGTTCACCGTGAAGGCGGCGACGGCGGCGGGGGAGAGGTTGTTCTTGTAGTCGCCCACCGCTGTGGTGATGTCTTCGAGCACCCCGGCCTCGACCTGCGATTTCAGCACGCCGCCGGCCCAACTGTAGATGATGTGCGGCCGGTCCTTCGATTGCAGCAAGGTGGGCGCTTTAGCCTTGTAGGCTTCGTTCTCCAGGAACGACATCTCTACCTTCACGCCAGGAGTTTTGGCTTCGAAATCGCGCGCGACCTCTTCCCAGATTTTCACCTGAGCGGGATTGGCCTCGATATGGAGCCATTTCACGACGGTTTGAGCAGAGGCGACGCGCACTGGCAAAGCGAGTGCCATGGCGGCGAGAAGGATGCGCCTGGTGATGGACATGGTTTTTCTCCGTCTCGTTATTTTTTGTTGCACCGAGTATGGCGGCGGGTTTTGAGGTGCGCAACTCATATCGTTGGTGGACGTGGTCGACTTCATCCACCCTGAAGGGTGGTGGGCTGGTTATAGCTGGGGCATTGTCCAACCACAGGAACGAAACATCGCAATGATGTTCATCGGGGGAGGTGCGTGATGCTGTTTGCCAATCGTTTTGAGGGCCGTTCGGCCATCGTCACCGGCGGGGCCGCTGGAATTGGCCTGGAAATCGCTACGCGACTGGCGGCCGAGGGCGCGCGGGTGAGCCTGTGGGACATCAGCGAGGCCACCTTGGCCGCGGCGAAAGCGTCGTCCGGCGCAACGCATACGCGCCAGCTAGATATCGCTGATCCGGTGGCGGTGTCCGCGGCCATGGCAGAGACGGTGGCAGCATTGGGCGGCAAGCTTGATGTGTTGGTCGCCTCGGCGGGGATCACCGGGCCGAACATTGCCGTGCGGGACTATCCGGTGGACGCCTGGCAACGGGTGATCGACGTCAATCTCAACGGGCTGTTCTACTGCGACAAGTATGCGGTGCCGCACATGGAGGCGAACGGCTATGGCCGGATCGTCAACATCGCCTCGGTGGCGGGGAAAGAGGGAAATCCCAACGCGGCGGCGTATTCAGCGTCCAAGGCGGGCGTGATCGGGCTGACGAAGTCTTTGGGCAAGGAACTGGCCAGGACCGAAATCCGGGTCAACTGCGTCACCCCCGCCGCCGTGCGCACGGCCATCTTCGATCAGATGACGCAGGAGCACATCGACTTCATGCTCTCCAAAATCCCGATCGGCCGGTTTGGCGGGATTGCGGAGGTGACGTCGCTGGTGTGCTGGCTGGCGTCCGAGGAAGCATCCTTCAGCACCGGGGCGGTGTTTGACGTGTCCGGCGGCCGGGCGACCTATTGATCGCCCGGCACCAGGGTTAGGCCCGCCGCGTACGGGCCTCGGTGACAAGGCACAAAATCTCGAACAGGATCGTGGCGCCGTTGAAGCTGGTGATGGTGCCGTTGTCCCAGGATGGCGCCACCTCTACCAGGTCGCCGCCTACGAAGTTCAGGCCGCTGAGGCCGCGCAGCAGGCGCAGCGCTTCGATGGTGCGCAGGCCGCCGGCTTCTGGGGTGCCGGTGCCGGGGGCCTCGGCGGGGTCGAGGCTATCGATGTCGTAGGACAGATAAACAGGGCCGTCGCCCACCACGCGACGAGCTTCCTCCACGGCGTAGGCCCAGCCTTTGTCCTGAAACTCGTCCATGTCCAGCACGCGCATGCCGGATGTTTCGGAAAAACCCCAGTGATCGAGCGCCATCTTGGTGCCGCGGATGCCAATCTGGATGGTGCGCTTGGGGTCCAGCACGCCTGCCTCCACCGCACGGCGGAAAGGGGCGCCGTGGTGGAAGCGGCTGCCGAGATAGTCATCGCCCGTGTCGCAATGCGCGTCGATATGGATCATGCCGACCGGGCCGTGCTGACCTACAGCTTTCAGGATCGGATAGGAGATCGAGTGGTCGCCGCCGCAGGAGACGGGGGTGACGCCGGCGGCGACGATCTTTTTGTAGAAGGTCTCGATCTCCTCGAGGGCGCCTTCGAGGGCGTAGGGGAATTCGATCCAGCAATCGCCGAGATCACGCACACGGGCGGCTTCGAACGGGTTGAAGCCGGACGTGGCGTGGAAGCGGCGCAACATGCTGGATTGGTCGCGCACCGCCTTTGGGCCATGCCGCGCGCCGCTGCGATGGGTGACGCCGCCGTCATAGGGCACACCGATCAGGCCGACATCGACCTCGGACAGATCCTCGGTGTGCGGCGTACGGAAGAACGAGGCGATGCCGGTGTAGCGCGGGCGCTGCTGGGGATCGACCATGCCCTCGTATTTCTGAATGGGTTTCAGCGAGTCCATCAGCTTGCTCCAGTCTGGGGGAAACGTTTGATGATCAATACCATGAGGATCATGGCCGGCACGGCGCACAACATCGCAAGTCCGTAGAAGGCCTGGAATCCCACCAAGGCGGCGAGATAGCCGGAGAAGCCACCGATGGTGTGCGAACCGACCACCGCGACGGAAGACAGCAGGGCGTATTGCGTGGCGGTGAAGGCCACCGAACACAGGCCAGACAGATACGCCAGGAACGATGCCGTTGCCACGCCTTGCACGAAGGCTTCCAGCAGGACGGTGGCGTACAGCAGGTTCACATTGCCGGGTTGGCCGGCCAGGACGACATACATGCCCATCGCCACCGTCTGCGCGATGCCGGTGGTAATCAGTGCACGGGACAGGCCGATGCGGACGACCACCCAACCGCCGGCGGCGATGCCGGCCAGGGTGCCCGCCAGCGAGAACAGCGAGGTGCCGGCCACGATGTCGCGCGAAAAACCTAAGAAACGGTAAAGCGGCGTCAGCATCACGCCTGCCATTGCCTCGCCCAGGTTGAACAACATGACGAAGGCCAGCACCACCCAGCCACCGGGCCGGCTGATGAACTCTCGCAATGGGTCGAGGATGGCGCCCCTCGCCCGGGCCAGAATGCCGCCAGGGCGGGCCAATAACTTTTCCGGCAAAACCGGCTCGGCGGCGATCAGGGTCGCAAACATGCAGGCCAGCGCCAGGACGGCCACGAGTAGAATAGCACCCTGCCAGCCGATCTGGCCGGCCATCGCCAGCACGCCGCCGCTGGCCACCAGCATGGCAATCCTGTAGCCCCACACATAGATCGCCGTGGCCAAGCCCTGCTGGTCGCGGCTGAAGGTCTCGATCCGCCAGGCGTCGATGGCGATGTCGAGGGTGGCCGAGAAGAAGGCGATGAAGCCTGCAGCCGCGATCGCCTGCATCGGGGTTTCGCTCGACGCCATGGCCACGATTGCCAGCACGAGGAAGGGCTGGGTCAGCAGCATCCAGCCGCGCCTGCGGCCGAATCGGTGCAGGCCGAAGGGGGCGGGCACGTGGTCGAGCATCGGCGACCACAGGAATTTGAAGGTGTAGGCGAGGCCAATATTGGCGGTGAGGCCGATGACGGCCACGGGCGTGCCGCGTTCGACCAGCCATTGGCGGAGCGTGGTGAGGGTGAGCATCAGGGGGAGACCGGAGGCGAAACCGAGGGCGGCCATGATCCAGGCCCGGCGGTCACGCCACATCGATGATTCTGCGACGGCGTGGCCGGGCAATGATCGGAAAGTCCCGCGGGTCGGACTCCCAGGGATTGAACAAGGCGGCTCCGGTGTTTTGAACGTCGCGGGTATTTCGCGTGACCAGATAAAGGTCGTGTTCCAATGCCGTCGCCGCCAGCAACGTGTCGACAACCTCCGGCGGATGGCCGGTGTCGCGGCGCACACGACCGCTGATCTGGCCCCAGCGGCGAACGATGGCGTTGGAGACCGGCAGGGTGCGACCCTCAAACCGCGCCGACACCTGATCGCGTTTGTTGGAATAACTGACGGTGCGGTGATCGTGCTCGGGCAGGTTGGCGATGCCCTTGTCGTATTCGGCGATGGTCAGGATGCTGAGATGCAGCGTGGTTTCGGTCTGGGCCGTGACCCAGGCCATCACCTGCGGAGCGCAGCGCGGGCGGATGAGTTCGGCGACCACGTTGGTGTCGATCAGCCAGCCGATCAAAGGTCCCA
>JBBROR010000105.1:0-9704 GCA_038229175.1 Acetobacterales bacterium
CCGGAATAGGCGTGGTTGAGGAAGTTGCGGCCACCGGACCAGCGGGCACAGAAATTGTCGCCCAAGGTGGCGGTGGACAGGCCGTTCTCCCAGGAACGTCCGCGCGGCCAAAGTTTGCCAATCCAGGTGTCCGGCGTGGCACCGAAGAAGCTGAACAGCGGCCCGGGCTCGTCCAGCCATTTGCGCTGGGTGGTCACCAGCCCCGACTCGATCATGCCCTGGGCCGACATCATCTGGCGCAGCCGGCCCTTGTAGGCTTCCTGCTTCGCCTCGCCTTCCATGCCGACATGAAAATCGTCGACCCCGGCCACCGAGATCATCCACACCCCGCGGGCCAGCAAATCCGCCACAATCTCCGATGTCAGCAGATCGCCGGTGGTCTGCACCACGATCTTGACCCCGCCGGTGGCGGCATAGCGGGCCACCAGGCCTTCGATCACCTTGTAGGTCACCCGCTGGCGCACGCCTTCGAGCAGGCTCTCGCCGCCCGACAGGATGACGCGACCAATTTTTCGAAGCGGACGCCCGTCCGGCGTGGTGTCGTCGGTGTCCAGATACGCCATGCTCGCGGGCAAATTTTCCATCACCCGGCGCGTGTTGGTCTCGGCCTGGGCGATAACGGCTTCCAGCTCATCGCGGACATAAGGGCGGAAACGGCTTTCGTAGCAGTGCCGGCATTTGCGGTGACATGCCCAGCACATCACCCAGTAGATCGATTCCATCCGCGCCCCGTGTCTTATCCGCTCCGCCAGAAATGGGGGGTGGGCAAGCCAAAGCCAACCCCGAACGCATTTTGCAGCCGTTGGAGCATTGGCTTTCCGCTCAAAGCTTAGGGAGGCTAAGTGTCCAAATAAATATATTAAATAGATAGTAAATTATAGAACAAATTCAAAATACGTCGTCAAAAAGAATGTTTTTGCGACCGTTTTTAAGTCATTGCGACCATTAAGTTAAGGCAATACCAAGCTATTGTAAGCTTTGAATTAGTCAGGGAATGCTTCGTGACCAAACTGCACACTTATATGAGTTCCTCGACGAGCCCGATTTCACTGACATTCAACGATCGCACCGACTGGGGTTCAGGCTATGTGGCCGACCTGTCGCTGGCAGTGTCCAACACCACCACCCTGTCCGGCTGGACGCTTTCGTTCGATCTGGCCGCCAACATCACCCAGCTTTGGGGGGCCAGCATCGTCAGCCATGTCGGCACGCATTACGTGCTGGCCAACGGGGGCTATGACGCCACGGTGACCTTGAGCCTTCCAGCCAATTTCGGCATCGTGGCCAGCGGTGATGGCGGTTTTGCGCCGACGAATTTGGTGATGGGTGCCACGCCGCTGGCCGATACCGGAACCCATATCTACACCAGCACGGCGGTGGCCGCGGACGGGCTGGCGCTGTCGTTCACCGATCGAACCGACTACGGCTCCTTCTACGTGGCCGATCTGGCGATCACCGAGCACAATGCCGGCGCGCTGCAGGGCTGGACGCTGTCCTTCGACCTGGCCGCCAACATCACCCAGATCTGGGGTGCCACCATTCAGAGCCATAGCGGCCAGCATTACGTGCTGACCAGTGCGACCTACAACAGCGCCGTCTATGCCGGACTGCCTGCCACGCTCGGCTTCACGGCCACCGGCGACGGCAGCTTGGCGCCCGCCAACGTGGTGCTGGCCGGGCTCTCGCTGAGCACCGGCGCCTCCACGCCCACGCCGACGCCCACGCCGACGCCCACGCCCACGCCCACGCCCACGCCTTCGCCGGTTCCGACACCCACACCCGCTCCGACGCCTGTCCCGACGCCGGTCCCCACGCCCCCCCCCGTTCCCACGCCCACCCCTGTTCCCACGCCAGACCCGGTGGTGACGTCATCCAACATCACCGTCACCGCGGGCACCGGCACGGCCTACACGGCCGCCGGCCCCGGCACATTGCTGCCGGACGGCTATCTGTCCACCAAGGGCGCCCAGATCATTGACGCCAACGGACATCCGGTTCTGATCAACGCCGTCAACTGGTTCGGCATGGAGTCAATCTTCGCGCCCGACGGCCTGTGGGCGGTGAACTACAAGGACACGATGAGGCAGATGGTAAGCCTGGGCTTCAACGCCATTCGCTTCACGCTCAGCGACCAGACCTTCGCGCCGGCCAGCATGCCGCAATACATTGACTACACCATCAACCCCGAACTGCGCGGCATGACGCCGCTTCAGTTGCTCGACGCGATCGTGGCCGAGGCCAGCACACTTGGCATCAAGATGATCCTTGATCATCACACCAGCTCGGCGTTCGGCTACCTCACCAGCGCCGGCCTATGGTACGACAACAATTACGGCCAGGACGCCTTTGTGTCCGATTGGGTGAAACTGGCCGGGCATTATGCCGGCAACTCCACCGTCATCGGCTTCGATCTCGCCAACGAGCCGCATGGCCCGGTGACCTGGGGCGATGGCAACGTGGCCACCGACTGGCAGCTGGCGGCTACCAAAACCGGCAACGCGGTCCAGGCCGTGAACCCCGACGCGCTGATCATCGTGGAGGGTAGCGAGTTCTATCACGGGACCGAAACGCCCTGGGGGGAGAACCTGCTGGGCGTGGCCGACCACCCTGTGGTGCTGAACACCGCGGGCAAGCTGGTCTATTCGGCGCACGACTACCCTGCGTCCATCACCGGTGCGCCCTATTTCAACGACCCCAGCTATCCGTCCAACCTCGCGGCGATCTGGACCAAGGATTGGGGCTACATCCAACAGCAAAACCTGGCCCCGGTGTGGGTGGGCGAGTTTGGCACCGATCTCGGCACGCAAAGCGATACGAAGTGGCTCACCACCTTGAAAAGCTATCTCGACGGCAACGCGGCCGCCGCTTCTCCAACCGGTGCCGTGGTGGATCAGACACCGTTCAGCTGGGCCTGGTGGGCCTGGAACCCGAACTCCGACGGGTTCGGCATCCTGATGGACGATTGGAAGACCCCCAACCAGGTCAAGCTGACAGCGCTGGACGGCGCCTGGTGGAAGCCCACGCCTACGGCCGTCAACGAGGCGAAGTTCACGTTGAACCTGTCGGCTGTGTCCACCCACGACGTAACCTTGCACGTGCAGACGATCGACGGCACGGCAACCGCGGGCCATGACTACAACAGCCTGTCCCAGGACGTTGTGATCCATGCCGGATCAAGCTTCGCCACCGTCTCGGTCCATCTGCTGGCGCCGGTCGACGCACAGGCATCGAGCCTGTTCTTCCTGCAGATCGCAGATATCAGCGGCGCTTCGGTGGCGACCTCGCAGGTGAGTGCCACGGTGGCCGCCCCCGTGCTTACCCCCACCCCCACACCCATACCGAGCCCGGTTCCGACGCCCACGCCGACCCCTGTGCCAGTTCCGGTCCCCACGCCGGTCCCCACCCCGACACCCACCCCGACACCAATACCAACTCCAACCCCTGTTCCCACGCCTGCGCCAACCCCCGCTCCGGTGGGCATGGTCCACGTGGGTGTGTCAAACGACTGGGGCGCAGCGCTTCTGGCATCCATCGATGTCGGCAACACCGGCAGCGCCGCCTCGAAGGGGTGGCAGGTCGAGCTCGACACCACCGAGGTCATCACCAACATCTGGAACGCGGACATCATGTCGCATATCGGCAACGTGTATGTGATCGGCAACGCAAGCTGGAACGGCACGATCGGCGCCGGCGGCACAACCAACTTCGGCTTCCTCGCCAATCATGTGCAGTCTGGGGAAAGCCTCGTGGGGCATGTGTTGAGCATGAGCTGACGCGGGCACCGGCTCCGATCGGCAAGGCCCGGCCCATCGCCGGGCCTTGCGGCATCTCGGCGGCGGCGCAGCGCCGGCCGCTTCGGATTGGTTTGCACGCTCGTCCGCTGGCGCCGCGTGGGCGGGTGCAGCCGCATCACCCGGAAAAATGCCGGGCGATGCCGGATCTCATCCATCAACTGTGATCAGACTGCTCCCACCGTGCGACGACCACTGCGAGGCGCAGCAGAGTGGCTTCCAGCAACTTGATCTCATCCTGCCAGCGGGCGCGAAGCGCCTCTAACGCCTCCACCAATGCAAGATTTCCGTCGGCATCGGCGCGGAACCGCCGTTCCAACGTCGTGTCGTCCTGCGACAGCACGCCTTCCACGGCTCCCCACAGGGTGAACTCTGCCTGCGCCCGCGTGTTCCAGCCCTCGGCCGTGTTGGGCCGCCGCTTGAACGCCGGCACCAACGGCGCGAAATCCATCAGCGCCAGGTCCGACGTGGTGATCCCCAGATGGGTATTCAGGTTGATGCCCACATCCTCGATCAGGTTGGAAGCGTGGGTCGCGGTCTGCCCAAGCATGCGCGACAAAAGCTCCAACCCGGTGCGCAGGTCAGGCGGCGTGGTGCTGGCCTGCGCAACACTGCCGAGCAGCTGGGCCACTCCGCGAACGGTGTGGGCCAGATCCTCCAGGCCTGGTTTATCGTCGTCGGGGTGCTGGTTGCTTGACGGTGCCATTTCTTCATATCCGCCCAAGGCGCCTGAACACGCGGTGGAATGGCGGATTTTTATCCGCCTGGGGGCCTCGATTACGATGCCCCCATGGAAACCCCATTTGGAGCGGTCTTCAACGTCTCTCTGCACAAGCGTCGGTTTTGTAACCGTGTAGCTGCATCTTTTTTTGGGTATAGCGCCCTATGTAGGATCAAGTCATCAATTTTATAAAGTAAAACACTGTCTAAAATCATAATTTACATTGTTAGATATTTTGCGATAATGAAAACCATCTTATTTTTCTGCTCCACTTGTATTTAGAAGCGAACCTCAAAAGGGTTGGCTGCTCCGAAGTCCTGCTCGTCAAAGCCCCGATGATCCACCTCCTGCGCTGGGGCGCGGGAATGATGCCTGCTACCTCGCTGAAGACGTTGATGTTTTATCTTGTAAGCCATAAATGATTGACATAACGTTTCGACAGCTTGGTCATGCGACCAGTTTTTTGGCCGAATTGCGTGGCGTAGGCCACGCCCAGCGGCAGGGAAGGAGGCGTAGAATGTTGATCGGATATCTCTGTCTCGCCCCCGAAGCACTGGCTGGTGGACTGTCGGCCCCGCACAACGCCCTGATCGCCTATGGCGTGGGCCGACTTTATATCGACGTGAAAACTTCCGCGCAGGGGCGCCCTCAGCTTGCGGCGGCATTTGCCGACATCGCCGCCGGACATGTGCTGGTCAGCCCCACCGTCAACACGCTCACCGATTCCATCGCCGGTCTGCTGGCCATCCATGCCCAATTGGACGCCAAGGGCGCGTCGCTTCGCTTGCTTGAACTCGCCGGTGGCCTGCCATTGGATACCGCAACGGTGGAAGGGCGCTCCATTCTCAGCGCACTTGCCGTCATGAACATGCTGCCGCCCATCGCCGGCGCCGCCCGCGCCACCACACCGGCAATGTCTGCCGCATCACCCAGCCCATTCGCCGCCCTGATGCCGCACCCCTACGAACAACGCCCGCGTGGCAGGCCAGCCACGGCTGGCAGTCAGGCGCACGAAGTCAACCGCCTGCGCGCCGAAGGACTGCGCGCCGTCGAGATCGCGGCCCATCTGGGCATCGGTCGGGCATCGGTCTATCGCATCCTGAGCCAAGGCCAGCCGGGTGAGGTCGCAGCCCCGCGCCCCGAGCGTGTGGCCGAGCCGGCCGGCATGATGTCGGCCCGCATCGTCGGTCGTTTTACCGGCACGCCGCGCGGCTGAAATCGGCTGACCCCCTGTGGGGCTGACCCGATGGAGCCGATGCGGCACTGCCTGTCGCGCTCCATCCAACCCACGCGCGTCCGCAGCGTCCTATACGCACCAAGCGTCCAATCACACCCTGTTTGTGCTCATGCTTGTGCTCATGCTTGTGCTCATGCTTGTGGTCTGACCGGCGACCGTCGGCTGATGGCTGCCAGTGCCAATGCCAGTGCCAGCCATATTCAGCACCCGATAAACTGACGCACGGCAAATCTTGAGCCGGTCCGCGATGTCGGTGGCCCGCATG
Organism: Acetobacterales bacterium; assembly: GCA_038229175.1. Lineage (GTDB taxonomy): Bacteria > Pseudomonadota > Alphaproteobacteria > Acetobacterales > Acetobacteraceae > CAIQQQ01. The sequence goes on from JBBROR010000105.1 coordinate 6,015, forward strand.
CCGGCTTCCCGCATCCTGGTGATCTCACCCACCTGGATGGTCGCCGTGGGCGGCCGCCCGCGGGAACGGCGCGGCGCAAAATTCTCGAGCGGGATCTGCGCCGCGTCGGCATGCGCCTGCGGGAGCGCGGTCTGCTGCGTGTTGAACGCGGCCAGCAGGCCAAGCGCGGTCAGCAGCATGGCGCCCACCGGGGTCGCCGTGTCCAGCGACTGGTTGCCGGCTATCTGCTTCACCCGAAGGCTGCAGCCGCGGGCGGTGAGGCGATCCGCAATCCCGATCAAATCGTCGATCGATCCGGCGGTCAGCGCGGGGGATAGCGTCAAAAGCACGTCGCCGGCGTGGCAGCCTTCGATCGCGGCCTCCAGCCCCCTTGTCGCCTGCAGCCTCTCACCGAATGCCGCGTCCGTATCGAGATAGACCGTCTCGGCACCCGCCTCGATCAGCGCCTGGCGCGTTGTATCGATAATGGAAAGATCCGAAATTCCCGTAAGTTTGGCGTATCCGACGATCATGGCGGCGCTCCAGTCTGAATTGATAATACTGATTCCATATTTGCGTAGAAATAAAAAGTAACGAACGAGATCGTTAAAAATACCGCAGCACACCCACGTAGCAAATGATGAAACCAACCGAGGTCAACGTCGCGTTCCGGTCAAGGAATTCAAGCAGGATCTCGGTGTACGAATAAGTCACGATCTTGGTGTCGTAGCGGATCGTGGCGGCGCGCCTCGCAGCCACCGCGCGCAGCATGCTGTCGTCGTGCGGTTCGGGGTAAAACGTCGTTTGCGTCTGCACGAAGCCCGCAGAAGCCAGCTCTGCGGGCAGGGCGGGAGCGGGAGCGGGGACCACGCAATCTGTTACGCTGAAATTGACGCGAACCGCAGTGGTCGAGCGGTCCGGCGTCACAACCAGCAGGTCATCCTGAACATAGTTAAAGTCGAACGGTGCCATAGTAAGCCTCCTAATTTCTGACCTAAGCTTCTCTTAAGTTATGCTTAAGTTGCAAATACTATTTGATGTCTTGAAAACAATATTATAAATAAACATTTGTTATTGAGACACATTGAATTTTGGGACGTGGATATCCGCGGAATTTTAGCTCTCGGCCCATTTTGTCTCAGATCATTTCGGGACGATTTCGAGACGGTAACTTGGGATTTCAGAGCCGCCAAAGCCCCCGTAGCGCCGCCCGAACGGGCGGGCGTCAGGCGCGGCGGGCACGAAAAAGGCACCAGATGTTCCCATCCGAAGCCCTGTCATGCCGCTGTTGGATCGCGATTCGTCTGGCTCTCTCAGTCGAGGCGACTGCTGAGGCCTGGAGCACAACCTCCGATCGATTGGAATAAATCGATCGGAGGTCGTGCTCTAAACTTTGTTTTGCCGATCATGTTCATGCGTTTGGGTGAAGTAACCCAAACGCATCATGATCTAGTGGTCCAAACCTGACGCTTGCTACCGGAGCGTCAGGGAATTTGGCCCACAAGATCAGAGGCTAGTGGTTAAGATCTGAGGACTCTTTCCTCAGATTTTAACCACTAGAAAACATGAGTGCTACGGTGAGGCCAGCGCCCCCACCAGGTGGGCCATCTGGCGTGAGTGTTCGAGCGCAGACGTGGGCTTGTCGCCCATCTCGGCACGGCTGATCGGGCCGTCCTTGATGGTGGCGGTCACGAACAGCCAACGGGTACACATCAGCCATTGGATCTGGTCGTCGGTGTAGAGCGCGTCTGGCCAGGGGTAGAAGTCGATGAAGAAGCTCTTTGCCCCCGCGATCTGGCGTTGCCGGCGTTCATGCGATGCCTGCGACAGCATCATGTCCGCGTTCCGCCGCGACGTGGCGCCATACCCGCCATCGGCCAGATCGTCGAGCCGATCAATGATCATCGCGTCCGCCAGAAATTCAAGCCAGGGCGCCGCGTTCAGCAGCCGTCGCAGCAACGCCGGCTCGCTCACCTGGGCAATGCCAAGCGCGGCCGATCGTTCCGCAATCAACCGCAGTGGCATCCGGCCCGGCCCATACAGCAGCGCCAGGCAGAGCAGATTGGTGGCAGACGGCACACCGCGCCGGCGTACCATGGCGCCCTTGGTATAGGCGGTGGCGTCAAGATCGACATGCTGCCCAATCCGATCGGCCACAGCGAACCAGTCCATCGTCGCCTCACGGGCACGCGGGCGGGCAATGTCGCTCCGGGTGCCTGGAAAGCTCCTTATGAAGCCCGGGTTGAGAGACGCGGTGTCATTTGAATGGGTTCTGGAACTCGACATTTTCTCGCTCGGTCCTAAGCAGACGCTATGGTCTTAGGTGGCGAGAAAGTCTCATTAAAGCATTAAAAATCAGTGTATTTAAGATAATGCAAAACTCAACAAAATTAACGGTATAAGGCAGCTTAAGTCTATTTATCCAGTAAAATACGGAAAGTTTTTGTCTCCTCTGCATCATTGGTTACTGGTTCAACGATAGTCGTATCCCGCTCGCCGGCCGCGATCGACGCAATGGCCTCGCCGCTTGGCACCAGCAGCGCTGCAATGGTCCCAGCCGTCGCCGGCAGAGGCACCACCCCCGCATCCTGTCCGAAAGCGCATGTTCGAGGCGCCGGCCACCGCCGCACCACATCATGAAGGCCCTCGTCTTTCCCCCCCCTCCACCTCCTGTTTCATTACGAATACGTAACAAAAATCTCGCATCTCTGCTCAGAATCCAATCACCCTTTCTCAAATCGAACCCGCCCAAACCCCTGCCGCCGAGCCGCAGCCAAAACCCCCCGAGGCAACGGAATCCGCCAAGGCTCCAAAACCGCCCGAACCCGAATCCGCCCCCCAACAGAACCCGCCACCACACCAGAAACCGCAACACCCTCCACGCCAGCCAGCGCCACCGGCACCGCCATCCGAGCAACCGCAACAACCCGGGCCGGCAGCCGCAACAACGACACCTCCACCGCCAACATCCGGCAGATCGGCCGCAACATCCGCCCCGCCTGCGGGCAAGCCTCCAGCAGCGCCACCATCTCAGCCGTCTCGAGCACCGCCCGAAGCTGGCTCCCAAACCCCGCCGCCTGCCATCCCGCCATTCGCACCAGCCACGCGAACCCGCCCGGCAAAACCCGCGGTCCCGTCCCGGCCCCACCACGAACAGCCACGCCCGCCCTGTCAGTGCCAGGATCGAACACACGCGCCACCCGGGCCGCCACCCGCCAAACCCGCCCCGCCGCAAACAGCCCGGCCAACCGCTCCATCCGCAGGCAAACCCCCGCCAACCGAGCAGCCACAACAAGCGCCAGCGCGTGCCCCAAAACCCCCCGCGCACAAAACCCCCCAAGCGCGTCCCGCAAACTGCGAAGCACGACGGACAAGTTCAAAAACGGGGAAGGGGAGGGCAAAGATTCCACCCACCAGTGAACACCACACCCACTGGCTGAACACCACGCAATAAAGCGTTATTTCGCCAAGCGCATCACCGAAACGGTGGGGTGCGCGCTCTCTGGCGCCCCAACAACCTCGCCGCGCGAGAACCAAAGCGACGACGCAGCCCTGGAGTCACAGGAAGACCCCACTAAATAAAACAAAAGCAAAGCGTTCTTTTGTGAACAAAAGAACCAAAAAACTTCATTCGTTTGAACGCGCCGGTGGGGCCAGCCGCAAGCTCACATGGCGCTCCGGCCCATGGCGACACAACGAAACCTGTGCTTC
>JBBROR010000106.1:0-9693 GCA_038229175.1 Acetobacterales bacterium
AGCATTCGGGGGGATGCGAGCCGCGTCCGATCCTGCTAACCAACGCCCGGAGATTTTGCCCAGATGACAAGGAGGCCCGCGATGGCTGACGGAGACAAGACCGAAACCACGACCGTCGATCTCGACCCAACCGAGGTGGCATTGGTGATCGGAGAGGAAGACGGCTCGATGTCCGTCCGCGTTGTCACCGGCTCGGACGTGCCGCAAGACGCCGCCGAAATGCCGGCAGCGCCGGAGATCGTGCTGGCACTTGCCATGCGCCTTCTGAAAGACCCCGACTTCCACGACGACGTGCTGGACTGGTATTACGAACACCAGGACGACGAAGACGAGGACGAGGAGGAGGAGGGCTGAACAAGCCCACCCGCCAACCGTTGCGCCTGCAAGGCTATGTCGACGCGCGCAGCAATCGCCACGTCGCAGGCTGGGTGCGCGACCTGGACACTCCATCCCACAAGGTGGAAGTCCAGGTCGCCACGCCAGACATCAGCATCACAGCGATAGCCGACCGTTACAGCCCCTTGCTGCAAACCATCGGTGTCAATGATGGCAGGCACGCCTTTTACGTCGAATTTTCCCGCATACTGACCGATGACGAGCGCGAGACAGTCGAGGTGCGTGCCCAAGGTGGTGTCTCCAACCTGGAGCACGCTCCGGCTCTCAGTACCAGCTACATGCCATGGGGAGTTGATCCGACCCGTTTTCAGGGCTATCTCGACGAACGCAGCACCCATCACGTGGCGGGCTGGGCCCGCAATCTGGACGATGCCACCGATAAGATCGCGCTTGAGATATGGCTGGACGGCCAAATTCTGGCACGCATCGCGGCCGATCAATTCAGCAAAACCTTGGTCGAAATTGGCGTCGGTGACGGCACCCACGCATTCCACCATACTTTCGCCCCACCCATTACGCCCCATCAGCGCGACCGACTGGAGATGCGGTTCGAAGCCTCCGCCCAGAAGCTGCAGCACGCGCCCGAGCTGCGCAGTTCCTATGAGCCGATCGCCCACCTGGCGATGGACATCGTCAACAACTGCAATCTCCGCTGCCCGTTCTGCGTCGTGGACTACGCCGGCACCAAATCCACCAAGCTCATGTCAGACGCTGTCTTCCAATCCGCCCTGCGCCTGATCCCCTTCGTGACCGATGGTAACTTCTGGCTGTCCTGCCTGCACGAGGCTACGCTGCATCCAAAGCTGCTCGAATTCATCGCGTCAGTGCCACGCGAATACCGCCGAAAAATCTACTACACCACCAACCTCGCCAAACGCATGCCCAACAGCTACTTTCAGGCGCTGTGCGAGGCGGGCCTGCACCACATCAACATCTCGTTGGAAAGCCTCGACCCTGCGATCTACGAGGCCATGCGGGCTGGCGCCCGTTTTCCGATCTTCCTGGAAAACTGGAACAGTCTGTTGGCGCACCACGAAAGCGGCAGCGCGCCCCCGCGCCTGCGCTACAACATCATGTGCTATCGCTCGAACCTGCGTGCCATTCCGAATTTGGTGCAGACCCTTCTGGACGACAAACGCGCCTGGCAGGTCGAGTTGCGGCACACCTACGACGTGTTCCACATTCCCGATGAATTTCGCGTGGCGGAGTTTCTCACCACCGAAGAATGGGCCTGGCTCGCCGCCGAACTCGCCCACCACGACCCCACGCGCGTGGTCTTGCTCCTGCCACCAGGCGGCCAAGGCCACGATCCCGATGCCCTACGGCCCAAGCCCGACCCGGACAACGACGACGGCAAATTCATCGGCTTTGCGGCTGCCGAAGACGCCGCCTGGAACCGCGCGCCACGGCCTTACAACCTTGCAATGGATTGGTCCGGCGTGCTGCGGGTCTACGGATGGAAGCCGCAAGGTGGCGGTCAGCCTGACCGTTTCATCACCTATGCAAAGACCAACATCACCTTTCTGGCCGACCCGCTAAACTTCCTGTCCGCTTTGTAATTGCCGCAGCTGTCCCAGAGCAGGCATTAGAGCATGATGATTTTGGGAAGAGCCAAAATCATCATGCTCTAGCCTTTGTTTTATCGATCATGTTCATGCGGTTGGGTGGAGCAACCCAAACGCATCATGATCTAAGTGGGTTCTGCCGCAGACAGTCCCAGACTTTCTCCATCTGGTTCACCTTTGGGATGTTAGAGCAATATCGCCTGAGGTTGGTTCAACCGCGCGATAAAATTGCTCGCTAAAACAGAAGCCTGGAGCCTGATAGCTTCACCTACCTGCAGCTATCAGGCTCCAGGCGGCAGGCGCACCATGACGATGCGCGTCTGACCGGAGGTGGCGCAAGACGCCCTGGCGAAGGTCTTCGGCGATCTTGTTTCGGCCCGGCGTGGCAGGACCAAGCCGCAGCCAAGACGCGTTCCGCAAATCCTGCCCTGCGTGAGTAGTTTCCGATCCTGTGCTTCCCAGCCTCGGCTGCCCCATCATGGCGTACGCAGATGCTTGGCGTCAGGCGGCTCACCGCCGCCGACACCGGTCATTATGGAGCGCAAGCGAAAGGAATGTCCGATGCTGAATGCCATATCATCCCTCAGGGATTTCGATATCCAGGCCAAGGATGGCAGCCTCGGATCGGTCAGCGACTTCCTGTTTGATGACAGCACCTGGAAGTTGCGCTGGTTGGTGGTGAATACCGGAGGTTGGTTGAGCGGGCGCAAGGTTCTTGTTCACCTTTCGGCCGTCGTGTCCGTCCAGAACGAGGCACGGCAGGTCATTGTCTCGCTGACAAAGCAGCAGGTCGAAGAGAGCCCCGACATCCTGCAGGACCGCCCGGTTTCGCGGCAGATGGAAAACGACCTGTACGGTTACTATGGCTGGGATCCGCTTTGGGGTGGAGGGATGTTCGGCGGCAATTTCGGCGCGATTGCCTCGCCGTTGTCGGCACCCACCTATTTCGGTACGGCGGCCATGCGGGACGCAGAGCGAGGTGGGGCGGACCTCGCCGGGGGCGACGTGCACCTGCGCAGCACGACCGAGGTCACCGGCTATCACGTCCACGCAACTGACGGCGACATCGGGCACGTGCAGGACTTCCTCATCGACGACGCAAGCTGGGGCATCCGCTATCTTATCGTCGATACCTCGAACTGGTGGGTGGGGCAGCACGTGCTGATCTCGCCTTATGCGGTGCGGAGCGTGGACTGGTCCGAGCGTCACGTTCGGCTCGACCTTACCCGCGAGAAGATCAAGTCCAGCCCATCATGGAACCCTTCCAACCTCGTCGACGGTGACTTCGAACGGCGGCTTCACAGCCATTACGACTGGCCAGGGCATGGTTGGTGATCGTGCCTTGTGTCGTGATGCGCAGGCGCATCCGGCCTTAATTTTGCCAGGCACTTTCACGGCGAAATACAAGTATGTCGTTGTCGCGTCCGTCCTTGGCTTTCTGCTTGTGCTCCTTCTGACCGACGGCAGCCTCATGGCCGCTTTTGGTATACTGGCACTCGTGGCCGGTATGGGATGGGCTGTTCGGCGAGTGACCCGCGCGAGGACTCGTTGACCGCGAAGCCGGCCGATTGGTCGATCACAAATTGAGGGCGGGATGAAGATTCACATCAAGGACTACCGTGTTCGCGAGGGAGAGGAGATTGATCTGGACAAGCGGCCGACAATCGTCGACCCCGTATACAGTTCTAAGTCCCACTATAAGGAACTCCTGGCCCAGCATGTCCAGGAACTGAGCGCGCTTCAACAACTCCATTACGCGTCCAACCGCCAGGCCGTGCTGCTGATCTTTCAGGCGATGGACGCGGCCGGCAAGGACGGGGCGATCCGGCACGTGATGTCCGGCGTAAATCCGCAAGGATGCCAGGTCTTCAGCTTCAAGCACCCCAGCGCCGTCGAACTCGATCACGATTTTCTCTGGCGGACCACGCGGGAGCTACCGGAACGGGGGCGGATTGGCATCTTCAATCGGTCCTACTACGAAGAAGTGCTGATCGTCCGTGTTCATCCCGACATCCTGCGTCACGAGGACATCCCAGATGCCCCGCACCGCGGCAGCAAGTTCTGGCACAGCCGTTATCGATCGATTGTGGATCTCGAACGCCACCTGCACGCCAATGGCACGCGGATCGTCAAGATCTTCCTCCATATATCGAAGGAGGAGCAGCGCCAGCGCTTTCTTGCCCGCATTGATCAGCCGGACAAGAACTGGAAATTCAGCATGGCGGATATCGAGGAGAGGAAGTTCTGGAAAGAGTATCGCAAGGCGTATGAGGAATGCCTCAGCGCGACCAGCACAGATGACTCGCCCTGGTACGTGGTGCCAGCCGACGACAAGCAGAACGCCCGGCTGATCGTCTCGCAGATCGTCGTGAACACGCTTGACGCGATCGGAATGAAGTATCCCGAAGTCACGGCTGAGCGCGCCAAGCAGCTGCAATCGATCCGCAAGGAACTGATGTCGTGATGGCCACCGCCGCCGAACACTCCGATGCGCTCGTGTTCTTTGGCGCCACCGGCGACCTCGCCTATGAACAGATCTTCCCCTCGTTGCTGGGCCTGGTGCGCGACGAGGGTTTGGATGTGCCAATTGTCGGGGTGGCGAAGTCCGGCTGGGGGCTGGACCAGCTCAAGGATCGCGCGAAGGACAGTCTGGCCCAGCATGGCCTCGCCAATGATGCAGCCGTGCCCAAGCTGATTTCGCTGCTCCACTACATCGATGGCGACTACGCCGACCCCAAAACCTTCTCCAGCCTGCACACCGAACTCGGCGACGCCAAGCGGCCGTTGCATTATCTGGCCGTGCCGCCCAGCCTGTTCGGCACCGTGACCGAAGCCCTCGCGGCATCGGGGTCCGCGCGAGACGCTCGCCTTGTGATCGAGAAGCCTTTTGGCCACGACCGCGCATCTGCGAAGGCGCTCAACGCCATGTTGAGGGAGTCGTTTCCGGAACAGAGCATTTTCCGGATCGACCACTTTCTGGGCAAGGAGACGGTACAGAATCTGGTTTACACGCGGTTTGCGAACCCAATTTTCGAGCCGATCTGGAATCGCCAGCATGTCCGCTGCATCCAGATCACGCTGGCCGAAGATTTTGGGGTGCGGGATCGCGGTCGTTTCTACGACGCGACCGGCGCCAACCGCGATGTGTTGCAAAACCATCTCTTGCAGGTGCTCGCCCATCTCGTGATGGACCCGCCGACAGGTGAAGATTGCGATGCCATGCGAGACCAGCGGGCGAGTTTGTTGAAGGCTGTGCAGCCGATCTTGCCGAGCCATGTCGTGCGCGGCCAGTATGCCGGTTATCGGGACGTTCGCGGCGTTCGACATGGGTCGTCCGTCGAGACGTATATCGCAGTCAAACTGTTCATCGAAAGCTGGCGGTGGGAAGGCGTGCCGATCTACATCCGTGCCGGCAAAAACCTGCCGTTCACCGTGACAGAAGTGATGGTGCAATTTCACCGCCCACCCCGCGAAATCCAAACCGAACTGGTGCCGGCCGGCTCCGCGCATATGCGTTTTCGGCTTGGCCCAGACATGGCCATCGGCATGGGCCTGCGGATCAAACAGCCAGGCGACCGCATGGTCGGTCATGATCAGGAACTGATCCTTGCGACGCAACCAGCGACGTTCCGCCCTCCCTACCAACGGCTGCTGGGTGATGCGATGCGCGGAAACGGGGAGCTGTTCGGGCGGGAAGATATCATCGACGCCCAATGGCGTATCGTGCAGGACATCCTGGACGACGTGACGCCGCTCTACACCTATGCCCCAGGCAGTTGGGGCCCAGACGAAGCGGACCGGTTGATTGCCGGCGATGGGCCATGGCGCAACCCCGGTGTTTCGAACGGGATGCAGGCCGCTCGGGAGAGGCATTGAGCGACGCCGAGCCCGGGCTGCGCCACGCTGCGTCCTCCAACGCGCTGGTCGAACGCTATTGCAGGGAGTGCCCATGACTGATCCCGCCGTCCGTTTCAAGCAACAGGCTGGCCAGCTTGCGGCATCACTCGTGGAGTCCGGCATGGTCATCGGCCTTGGCAGCGGGTCGACAACGATGTTCGCCATAAGCGAGGTCGCGGCCCGGCTTCATGCCGGTGATCTCCGTCACATCCGGGCCGTCGCCACGTCATCAGCAACCGAGGCCGCCGCACACGCGCTCGGCATTTCGATGCTGACGGATGACATCCCATGCGAGATCGATCTTACCATCGACGGGGCCGACGAGGTCGACCCGGCTTTGGATCTGATCAAGGGCGGCGGCGGTGCGTTGTTGCGCGAGAAGGTCGTGGCCCAGGCCAGCCGCCGGGAGGTTATCGTTGTGGATGCCGGCAAGCTGTCGCCCCGGCTTGGCACGCATTGGCAGCTGCCGGTGGAGGTGCTGGCGTTTGGCTGGCAATCGCAGATGCGGTTTTTGGAAAGTATCGGTGCGACGGCAGTTCGCCGGGCGGCGGATGGCGGGTTTTTCCGCACCGATGAAGGCAACGTCATTCTCGACAGCGGGTTCGGTCCGATCGCCGACCCCGCCGGCCTTGCAAGGATGCTTGAAGCACGTGCCGGAATTGTAGGACACGGGTTGTTCATCGGCATCGCCTCGGACGTGATCGTGGCGGGAGAAGCCGGGATGCGCCACCTGCAACGCGGCAGGGAACCGGCGGCCATTGCGTGACCGCCGGAATGATCAGTGCATCATGCCCCAGCTGGGCATCAGGAAAAGAAGTGCAAGGAGGATGATGATCCAGCCAAGACCGATACCACTATAGGCCAACCTTGGGCCATAATAGCCCCGTCGATGGCCGTAGTAACCGCCACCCGAAAACAGCAGCATGACAACGAACAGCATGATGATGAAAAACATGACTCACCTCCAAACTTAAAATGATGCGCGGGAGCCGGCGGCGGTAGGGGCGGAATCTACGCAGGCCAAACTTCAAGGACGTGACCGCGGCCTCGCCTGCGTAGATTCCGATCCTGCCAATTGAGGCGCCAGCCGGGATAGATCGCCCTAAAGCTGATGGTGTCGTGCGGGCCATAGGCTTGCCCGATGCCGACGTCACAAGTCTTTACAGACCAAGGACCCATGTAGATGGACACGACGATCCCTGCACTTCCCGTCAAGCATCGGGCTGCCGACCGCGTGACGCTGGATGCTGAGGAAGTCCGCCTGATCAATGCCTATTGGCGCGCGGCCAACTATCTGTCGGTCGGCCAGATCTACCTCTACGACAACCCGTTGCTGCGCGAGCCCCTGACCTTGGCGCATGTGAAGCCGCTGGTGGTGGGGCATTGGGGCACAACGCCGGGCCAGAATTTTATTTATGTCCATCTCAATCGGATCATCAAGCGATACGATCTCAACATGTTCTACGTGGCAGGACCCGGCCATGGCGGGCCGGCCATCGTCGGCCACGTGTATCTGGAAGGCACCTGGAGCGAGATCTATCCCAATGTGACCCAGGACGAGGCTGGGCTGAAGACGCTGTTCAAGCAGTTCTCCTTTCCGGGCGGCATATCCAGCCACGTGGCGCCCACCACACCAGGTTCCATCCATGAAGGCGGCGAGCTCGGCTACTCGCTGAGCCATGCGTTCGGCGCTGTGTTCGACAATCCCGGCCTGATCGTGGCCTGCGTCATAGGCGACGGAGAGGCGGAAACCGGGCCGCTGGCGACCGCCTGGCAATCCAACAAACTGCTCGACCCCATCACCGACGGTGTGGTTCTGCCTATTCTGCATCTCAACGGCTTCAAGATCAGCAACCCCACCATTCTGGCACGGATCGAACAAGACGAACTCGACCAGTTCCTCAGGGGGTGTGGCTGGACGCCTTACTTCGTCGAAGGCGACGATCCGGAGGCGATGCACCGCCTGATGGCCGCCACGCTCGACCAGGTGATGGACGATATCCGCGCCATCCAGCAGACCGCTCGAACATCCGGGAACGCCGCCCGCCCGCGCTGGCCGATGATCGTGCTGCGCTCGCCAAAAGGCTGGACCGGGCCGAAAATAGTGGACGGGCTGAAAGTCGAAGGCACGTTCAGGTCGCATCAGGTGCCACTGCTCGTGAACCGCGAGCATCCTGAGCACGTCGCCCAGCTCGAGAGTTGGATGCGCAGCTACAAGCCGGAGGAGTTGTTCGACGAGACAGGGCGCCTGATGCCGGAACTGGCCGCATTGGCGCCAAAGGGCGACCGCCGGATGGGTGCGAACCCGCACGCCAATGGCGGCATGCTGCTTCACGACCTGGTCATGCCGGACTTTCGGACATACGCCGTCGACGTCCGGGCGCCGGGTGCCGTCAAGGCGCAGGACACCATGGTGCTCGGCACCTTCCTGCGCGACGTGTCGGCGATGAACGCCGCGCCACGTAATTTCCGGATCTTTGGGCCGGACGAGACCTTGTCCAACCTGCTCGGTGCCGTGTTCGAGGCGACATCGCGCCAGTGGGATGCGCAGACCACGGCGGACGACGAGTTCCTGGCCCCAGTCGGTGGCGTACACGACTCGATGCTGAGCGAGCATCAATGCGAGGGCTGGCTGGAAGGCTACCTGCTCACAGGGCGGCATGGGCTTTTCAACAGCTACGAAGCGTTTATTCGCATCATCGATTCCATGTTCACCCAGCACGCCAAATGGCTGAAGGTGACGTCGGAGTTGCCATGGCGCCGGGACATCGCGTCGCTGAATTATCTGCTTGCCTCCCACGTTTGGCAGCAGGATCACAATGGGTTCACGCATCAGGATCCTGGGTTTCTCGACCACGTCGCCAGCAAGAAGGCGGACGTGGTCCGCCTCTATCTTCCGCCAGATGCGAACTGCCTTCTGTCGGTGTTCGACCACTGCCTGCGCAGCCGGCATTACGTGAACGTCGTCGTGGCCGGCAAGCACGCTTTGCCGCAATGGCTGACCATGGAAGCAGCCGTGATGCACTGCACCCAGGGTCTGGGTATCTGGCAATGGGCCAGCAACGACCAGGAGGAGGGGCCGGACGTGGTGATGGCCAGTTGCGGCGACACGCCAACCTTGGAAAGCATCGCCGCCGTCTCGATCCTGCGCCAGCACCTGCCAGACCTGAAGATCCGTGTGATCAATATCGTCGACCTGATGCGCCTGCAGCCGGAGCACGAGCATCCGCATGGCTTGAGCGAGACGGATTACGATGGGCTGTTCACGACCGACAAGCCGATCATTTTCGCTTTTCACGGCTATCCCAGCCTGGTTCATAGCCTCACGTATCGGCGCACCAACCGCCACCTGCACGTCCGTGGCTACAAGGAAGAGGGCACAATCACGACGGCCTTCGACATGCGGGTGCAGAATGAGCTGGACCGGTTCCACCTCGTGATAGACGTCGTCGACAGGGTGCCGGGGCTCGGCACCAAGGGCGTCTACCTGAAGCAGCGGATGCAAGACAAGCTGGTCGAGCACAAGCACTACATCGACGAGCATGGCGAGGATTTGCCCGAGATCCGTGACTGGATGTGGGGCCAGCCGTCGTGAAGGCCGGGCTCGTCGCCACGGCGCAGGCTCTGGTTGGGGCCGGCCGCGGATTGCTGGCGATGGATGAGAGCAATCCCACCTGCGACAAGCGCTTCGCCAAGGTTGGCATTCCCCAGACCGTTGAGATGAGGCGGGCCTGGCGGGAGCTGCTCATCACGACACCTGGCCTGGCAATCAGCATCAGCGGCGCCATCCTGTACGACGAGACGATCCGGCAAAGTGACCTGCACGGCCGGCGAC